>JBJEQL010000335.1:0-7444 GCA_051881735.1 Oscillospiraceae bacterium | reverse complement strand
ATATATAGGATTTCGGCGCAGATTTTTTCCTGTATTTTATTGGTGTTTAGTATTAGATATTTGCTGCAATGTAATCCGCAAGCTTTTCCGGTGTTATGCCGGACTTTTCAAGGAGTTCACCTGCGTTATAACGGTCATAGAATGCTTTTTCTATGCCGAAATTCTTTACCTTTACGCCCGAATCCCCGAGATATGCTGCGACTTTTCCGCCGAAGCCGCCTTCAAGTGAGCCGTCCTCAAGCGTGATAACAAGCGTATGCTCTGCTTTAAGCTTATCAAGCAGCGCTGTATCTACGCCGCTTGCAAAACGTGCATTGACAAGTGTTGCGTTAATGCCTTTTTCAGCAAGGATCGCAGAGGTATGCTCGCCTATCTGATAGAAATCGCCGAGTGCGATAATTGCAGCTTTACTGCCGTTCTTTGTTACCTCGGATCTGTTGAGTGCGCTGTAATCGGTGGGGAAGCCTCTGTCCGAATGGATAACGCCGTTCATCGGCACACGAATTGCAACAGGATGCTCGTTCTGTTCGATCGCCCAATCGAGCATAGAGAAATACTCCTCTGCGCAGGTCGGCGCAAGATACACAAGCTCCGGGATATTTGAGATCATCGGGATATCGTAAAGTCCGAGATGTGTAATGTCGTTCATACCCCATACGGAAGCTGCAAAGATAACAAATGTTGCTGCGCTGCGGTTTATGCAGACATCGTGCGAAAGCTGGTCGTAGGTACGCTGGAGGAATGGACTGAACATACCGAAAACAGGCTTTGCGCCGAATTTTGCGAGTGCGGAGCTCATTGCAACGGCGTTTTCTTCGGCGATTCCGACATCAAC
Organism: Oscillospiraceae bacterium; assembly: GCA_051881735.1. Taxonomy (GTDB): domain Bacteria; phylum Bacillota; class Clostridia; order Oscillospirales; family Ruminococcaceae; genus UMGS363. Next base: position 6,609 of record JBJEQL010000335.1, on the reverse strand, counting down.
GAACTGTTTTCCTGCAGCTTCACGCTTTTCTTTTGTAAATCCCATTACAGTCGGAGTTCCTGCGGTGAGAGCAACAACAGACGGGTCTTTTTTCATCTTTTCAAGCAGGAAATCGGCAGTCATTGTCTGATAATCTTCTCCGTCAAAACAATATTTGTCTTTGCCGCTTTCAATATCGAACGGGCCGTGATAATGCCAGTTCTCCTTGTTCTTTTCCGCAGGCTCGTAACCCTTGCCTTTCTGCGTTACGATATGAACTGCAACGGCTTTTTTGCAGTCCTTGACGCTTTCAAACGCTTTGATAAGCTCGTCAATGTCGTTTCCGTCCTTTACGAAAACATAATCAAGACCCATTGCTGTGAAAAGGTTGGTTTCAGCTTTTCCGTTTGTGTCACGCAGCGCTTTCAGATTGCGGTAAAGTCCGCCGTGATTCTCGGCGATAGACATATCGTTGTCGTTTATGATTATGATAAGATTTGTGCCAAGCTCGCCTGCGGTGTTAAGTCCCTCAAGTGCTTCTCCGCCGCCGACAGAACCGTCACCGATAACAGCGATAACGTTGCCTTTTCCGCCGATAAGGTCACGAGCCTTAGCTGCGCCGCAGGCAAGGCTTACCGAAGTAGAAGTGTGACCAACTTCAAAAAAGTCGTGTTTGCTCTCGGCAGGATTTGTATATCCCGAAACATCGTCATATTTTTCGGGGTCAAGATAAGCGTCCTTTCTGCCTGTGAGCATTTTGTGTGGATAGCTCTGGTGGGAAACGTCGAAGATGATCTTATCCTCGGGGGAGTTGAAGACATAGTGCAGAGCGATAGTGGCTTCGACCATTCCGAAATTCGGGCCGAAGTGTCCTCCGTGTATGCTCGCACGTTTCAGGAGCGCATCACGCATTTCGGCGGCAAGGGTGGTCAGTTCCTTTGAATTCAGTTTTTTCACATCGCTTGGGGAATTGATATTTTCAATATACATTTCAAACAGTCCTTTCTATTATTTGCAGCCATTTTTGTCCCAGCTTAAAACGCCTGTTTTTTCGGCTATCTCATAGCGTTCTATTTTATAGTCAAGCCGTGCTATTTCCGCTTCAAGCTGTTCTTTTTGGGCAATAAGCTTTTTGCGCTGCTCGGCAAGAAGTTTCAGCCGTGCGCTTATGGTTGAATCGCCCAAGCTGTAAAGGCGGCAGTATTCGGCGATAACATCGACCGGCAGACCTGCGCTGCGCATACAAACGGCGTTTTCGACCCAGCCTATGTCACTTTCGGTGTAGTTCCGCACTCCGCCTGCCGTTCTTGTCACGGGCGGAATAGCGCCTATCTTTTCATAATACCGCAGGGTATCCTGCGAAATGCCGTATTTTTCGCTTACCTCTTTTATAGTCACATCATCACCTCCGCAAAAGCTTTGTTTATATCATTATAATACTTGGAGTTGGCTCTAAGTCAAGGGGGTTGGAGTTATTTTACAGTTATTTAACATTTAAAAATACACCGATTATTGCTGCAGTAAAGCACAGCAATAATCGGCGTATCATTAAACAAGTACAGCCATATTGCCTTCATACTCGGCACAGGCTTTTTCCAAGCGGCTAAAATCGCAGTAAAATGGGTAAACCTTACCGTTCTGCTTTTGTTCGGTGTAAATTTTCACAGCTCTTTCCAACACACCGTCACGAATGCCCCAACAAAATTCGTATTCCTTTATCAGCAATCTGCGATATTGTTTATCCTCGACTTGAGAAAAGTCTATGCGCATATAACACCCTTGCGGTACAGGTATCATTTTCTTAATATCAAGGACTGCGAGAATTCTGTAAACCTGTTCGTCTTTGTACGGTTTGATTATGTCACGCTTGCGCACAGCATTATTATTTATAATTTCATAAATCAAATAATGTGCTGTATCAGAAAGCTTCCAGTCTGCGTGTTTGAGTTTGCCCGATGTCAGCGGTATAAAATAGGTACAGCTGTCTATTGTAACTATAACGCCTAAAAACGGTTTTCTGTCATACGCCTTTGCGGCGTCATAGAACACTTCACTATCTATATCATGAAGATACTTCAAGTAGTTTACGTCAACAACATAAAAACCAAAATCACTATATTTTGCCTGCATTATATGCACATCCTTAAATTAAAAGGGAGAGAAGAATATGACTTCTCTCCCGTCTTTATCGTTCCACATTCGGTATATAGGTAGTGGGACACCTGCTTTATCGGCCCACACTTGGTATATAGGTAGTGGGACACCTGCTTTATCGGCCCACACTCGGTATATAGGTAGTGGGACACCTGCTTTAACACAGATAATATTCTTATCTACACTTAATTATAGCATAATAATATCGTTTGTCAAGCAATTTTTGAGGAATTATCGGTATATTTCAGAGTTGAGCGGATTGCGTACACACAAGGGTTTGGGTACTCATTTGTGCTGTGGCTATAATGACTACATTCTTTCCGGAATAAGGACTTGCCGCTCCCGAATAATATAATAAAGAATTCTATAAGGGGAGCCCCCTTGGGCGGTTCGTAGGTTAGTCTGCGAAATGAACAAAGTTTGTGGCTCGGTAACGATAAATACTTCTTTACCGGCAATACCCTAAAAGGAGGGAACGCATGGGACTTACATCGTCAAACACGGGAAAATGCTGCGGCGATGTGGAGCATATAAGCAGCACGGACAGCGTTGTCCTTGCGCTTGCCGGAAATCCGAATGTCGGAAAATCGACCGTTTTCAACTATCTGACCGGACTTCACCAACATACCGGCAACTGGACGGGAAAAACGGTACAGAACGCCTGCGGCAGCTTTTCCTGCGGCGGAAACAATTACACGCTTGTGGATATTCCGGGTACATATTCTATACTTGCACATTCGGCAGAGGAAGAAGCGGCGAGAGATTTCATCTGCTTTGGCGGTGCGGACGGCGTTGTGGTGGTCTGTGACGCTTCCTGCCTTGAACGAAATCTCAATCTCGTTTTGCAGATACTTGAAATAACGCCGCACGTTATCGTCTGCATAAATCTTATTGACGAGGCAAGAAAAAAGCATATTTCCGTCGACTGCGAAAAGCTTTCGAAGCTGCTCGGAGTTCCCGTTTATCCTGCTGCGGCACGTTCGGGAGAGGGGATGAAAGAGCTTTCGGACGGACTTTCCGCTATAAAGGATATAAGCCGTGAGCAGGTTTTCCGCTGCGTTTATGATGATGAGATAGAGCGTTCGGCTGCTGCGATCGCGGAGAAATTGAACGCCCTGATCGACAAACGTTTTGCAGCGCTTCGCATACTGGAAGGCGATGAAAAGCTCTCGCAAAGGCTGCTTGAAAATGCAGACGAAGAAATGCTTGCGTTTATTTCCGAGGAGAAAAATCGTCTGCTTTCGACAGGCTTTGACGAACAGAAGATTCGAGATTCGGTAGTGACGGCTCTTATCGGAAAAGGCGAGGAATTTGCGGCAGAATGTGTGCGATTCGGTGATGAAAACTGCTTCAAGCGTGACCGGAAAATTGATCGAATACTCACGCATAAGGTGTGGGGCGTGCCGATAATGGCGGCGCTGCTTGCGGTGATATTCTGGATAACGATTTACGGTGCAAACTATCCGTCTGAGCTGCTTTCGGCTGCCTTTAATTCGCTTGGAGTTAAGCTTCGGGGATGGTTGGAGCTTGCCTCTGCGCCCGATTGGCTCAAAGGCGTGCTTTTGGACGGGATTTATCGCATTTTAACATGGGTGATTTCGGTAATGCTGCCGCCGATGGCGATATTCTTTCCGCTTTTTACGCTGCTCGAAGACCTTGGGTATCTGCCGAGAGCGGCGTTCAACCTTGACAGATATTTCAAACGTGCAGGAGCCTGCGGAAAGCAATCACTTACAATGGCAATGGGCTTCGGCTGCAATGCGGTCGGAATAACAGGCTGCCGCATAATTGATTCGCCGAGAGAACGCCTTATTGCGGTGCTGACGAATAATTTTGTGCCGTGCAACGGACGTTTTCCTGCGCTTATAGCAATAATCACGATATTTTTTGCATCGGGCGTAAGCGGCTTCGGCGGTTCGTTGCTTTCGGTAGGGATACTGATACTGCTGATAATATTCGGAGTGCTGCTCACGCTGCTTGTATCGAAGCTTCTGTCGGCAACGATACTCAAAGGTGAGCAGTCATCATTTACGCTTGAGCTTCCGCCTTACCGCAGGCCGCAGATAGGAAAAATTCTCATCCGCTCGCTGTTTGACAGGACGGTGTTCGTCCTCGGTCGTGCGGTGACAGCCGCTGCACCTGCAGGACTTATAATATGGCTTGCGGCAAACATAAACATCGGTGAAGAGAGCATACTTTCGATATGCTCGGGAGCGCTCGACCCGTTTGCAAGGCTGTTCGGAATGGACGGAGTGATACTGCTTGCGTTTATACTCGGATTTCCTGCGAATGAGATCGTCATACCGATAATGCTAATGGGATATCTTTCATCGGGCGTCATTGCGGAATATGAAAGCCTTGATTCGCTTAAAAATATCCTGCTTGCGAACGGCTGGACGTCTGTGACGGCGGTATGCACGTTGATTTTCATGCTCTGTCATTTTCCTTGTTCAACTTCAATGATGACGATGAAAAAGGAAACAGGCAGCATAAAGTGGACGCTGCTCGGAGCGGCGATACCAACGGCGGTCGGTCTGGTTTTGTGCTTCATAGTTTCAAGTATTTCAAAGCTGTTTATATAATGTCTGCACCTTGCCGCCCGTCAGTGGCGGCAAAAGCAGGAATTAATCAGGTATTGAGTACGTACTATATAAAGGAGAGAAGATCTATTATGATATACGAACAATATTATCCGTTTGAGGTGCTTCGGCTGGGTTATGAGGATTCTGCGCTTGAACCGAATATAGGGAGATATACGGTGTTTTTTCATTATAACGAGCATTATTTGCCGACGCTTGAAAAGCTGAATGCGATGGTTCTTGCCGAGCCGCTGCTGCAGAACAGTACGCTTGAACAGCTTGCCCAAGATCCCAATATAGATGTCGCAAGAGCTGCAGCCTCGGTGTTCGGGCATGAGCTTTATTTTAAGTCGCTTGCACCGAAGACGTCCGAGCCGAGCGCACGTTTGAAAGCAGATATTGAAAGACAGTTCGGCAGCGTTGAAAGCTTTCTTAAAGCGATAAAGGATAACGCTGCGAAGGTTTACGGTTCGGGTTATACATGGGTCTGCGAGGACTGCTGCGGCGGACTTTTCATCATGTCCACACCGGATCATACCTTGCCGGAAGGGGAGAATATACGTCCGGTTTATGCACTTGATCTTTGGGAGCATAGCTATTATCTTGACAGACAGAACCACCGCTCGGACTATGTTGATGCTGCGCTTGAAATTATTAACTGGGAGGAGCTGGAGAGGAACATTTATTAAGTGTGGAGTTTGGAGAGTTGAGAGTGGAGTTAGGCTTAATGTGAAAAGTGAAAAGTTGAAAGTGAAATTGATATGGAATGCTTTTATTCCGCAAGTTTCCGAAAAAACACGATACTTTGTAGGGGCGGATTCTATATCCGCCCTAAAAATGTTGTTCCTGCCAGAATCTATGTAGGGGACAGGTTTCCCATCTCGCATAAGCGCAGTATGTATAGAATTTTGCGATTTGACATTCGTCCTTTTTCGGTTGTAATACTAAACACCAATAAAAAACGGGAAAAAATCTGCGCCGAAATCCTATATAATACTAATTCCAAATCAACCTATAGACAAATCCTTGGCTATAATAATCCAATTCTGCGTCTGACTCCCTTGAAAGGCATAAAGCCTTCCTGCGGTCGTCATCCTTGACTTGGATTATTCTATCTGTCGGCTTTGTCTATAGAACGATTTGGAATTAGTATAAAACTGTTTTCCACAGTTACGAGATTGTCGGCTTGATTTTTTCCATATTTTAAATGGTGTTTAGTATAAACTATGGTTTATCGGTTTATAGGGAAAATGCACTCACTTCGTTCGCTGTTTTCCTTTAGAGGAGAGTTTGATTTAGGAAAAAAGAATAAGCGCAATTCACAATTTAGGTTTACGATAATGATTTCTCATATCCGTTTTACCATTTTTGTTGTGAATTGCGCTTTTTTATTTGTTAGTTTTTTGGCTTATCGCTAAAAGCGTTGTGCGTTAGTCTTAGGAGTTTCGCTTACTGCTAAAGGTCATAAATGACCTGCGAAAAGGGACTCCGTCCCCTTGACCCCTGCCACCCTTTAAACAAAGCGAAATTCTTGCAGAATTAACGTAAATTTTTGTCCGCTTTGCGGTTTTAACGACAAATGTTAGCTATGTATTAATTACGCATTACGCATTACGCATTAGTTATTAATGAGCTTGTCTTCGCCGTTCCAGCTATAGAGCTTTCTGATCTCTTCGCCAACCTTCTCGGAAGGATGTTCAGCGTGGAGCTTTCTCATAGCCTTGAAGTGAACCTGCTTACCTGCAGGAGACATATCAAGGAGGAATTCCTTAGCAAATGTACCGTCCTGAATATCGGAAAGAACCTTCTTCATTGCCTTCTTGGTATCTTCTGTGATGATCTTAGGACCTGTTACATAGTCGCCGTATTCAGCTGTGTTGGAGATGGAGTATCTCAT
>JBJEQL010000334.1:0-1945 GCA_051881735.1 Oscillospiraceae bacterium | reverse complement strand
CCCTTTCACGGCGTAATCATGAGTTCAATTCTCGTACGGGTCACCAAATCCGAACACTTCACGGTGTTCGGATTTTTTTTGCTCTTTTGCGAAATTTTTGAGTATATATCTTTTGATGACGGATTTCGTCAGTGGGACAAGCAGAAAATTCAATAGTTATTCTGTGGAGAAAAATTATAATGATATTTACTTTTCGGCAAAATATGATATAATATTATCTATACAGACAAAGTTCGGTCTGATAATATTGTAAAGGAGTATGTATATGGATTTTCTTATGGAACACATGGGCGTCCTTATAGGAATAGTTGCTGCAATATTTGTAATAATTATTCTTGCATCGGGATATGTCAAAGCGCCGCCTGATAAGGCGTACATCATTTCGGGTATCGGAAAAAAAGCAAGGGTCGTTATCGGAAAGGCTTCTGTAAAGATACCGTTTTTTGAACGTCTTGATAAGCTTGATCTGAGCCTTATGTCCGTTGACGTTAAGACAGCGTCCGCTGTACCTACTGCAGATTATATCAACATCATGGTCGACGCTGCGGTAAACGTAAAGGTTTCGCTTGACCCCGAGGGATTAGCACTTGCGCAGCAGAACTTCCTTAACAAGGATAAGGTTTATATCGTTGGAGTTGCAAGGGAAGTCCTTGAAGGTAATATGCGTGAGATCGTTGGAACTATGGAGCTTCGCGACATGGTTTCAAACCGTCAGAAGTTTGCCGACAAGGTAAAGGAAAACGCTGCTCCCGACCTTGCAAAAATGGGACTTGATGTTGTTTCCTTCAATGTTCAGAATTTCACCGATTCTCAGGGCGTTATCGACAATCTCGGTATCGATAACATCTCCAAGATACAGAAGGACGCTTCCATTGCCCGTGCGGTAGCAGACAGAGATGTTGCAGTCGCAAAGGCAAATGCCGAGAAGGAAGCTAATGACGCTAAGGTAGCGGCTAATCTTGAAATTGCAACAAAGCAGAACGACCTTGCTATCAAGCAGGCAGAGCTTAAAAAGGCTTCCGATATCAAGAAGGCTGAAGCTGACGCTGCATATACTATCCAGCAGGAAGAGCAGCGTAAGCAGATCGAAATTACGACAGCAAACGCTAACATCGCCCGTCAGGAAAAGGAAGTTGAGCTTGAAACTCAGAAGATCGCTATTCAGGAGCGTCGACTTGACGCAGAGGTAAGAAAGCAGGCTGAGGCTAAGAAGTTTGAACAGCAGCAGCGTGCCGACGCTGATCTTTACACCCGTCAGAAAGAGGCAGAAGCTAAGAAGTACGAGGACGTACAGAACGCTGAGGCTGAGCTTGCTGTTAAACAGAAGGAAGCTGAAGCTATGTATTATCTTGCAGAGCAGACTGCAAAGGCTACAAAGGCGCAGGCTGATGCATCAAGATACGCAGCAGAGCAGTCTGCTGAGGGTATCAGAGCAAAGGGCTTTGCTGAGGCCGAAGCTGTAAGAGCTAAGGCTCTTGCTGAGGCTGAGGGCCTTGACAAGAAAGCTGAAGCTATGCAGAAGATGCAGGAAGCCGCTATTTTGCAGATGTATTTTGAAAAGCTCCCCGATATTGCAAGGGCTGTTGCAGAACCGCTTGCCAATATTGATTCGATAACAATGTATGGCGAGGGAAACACATCAAAGCTGGTTGGTGATATAACGACCTCAACAAATCAGATCTCAAGCGGTCTGCTTGACGGAATGGGAATATCGCTCAAGGATCTTATGAGCAGCCTTCTCACGGGAAGAGCTATCGGCGCAGGAATAGGCGCATCGGTATCGTCCGCTCAGGCGGCTGAAACGGCTGCTTCGGAGAATTTTATTCCCGAAGAAAAGAGCGAACCTGCCAAGGAACCTGTAACTGCGGGAAACACGGCTGAATAAGTACATATTAATACTAATTCCAAACCAACCTATAGACAAATACTCGGATATAATAATCCA
>JBJEQL010000333.1:0-7460 GCA_051881735.1 Oscillospiraceae bacterium | reverse complement strand
AACTATTGAATTTTCTGCTTGCCCCGCTGCCGAAATCCGTCGTCAGAAAACCTTGAAATATCTGCATATTCCTGCAGTTTTCTTCCTTGGCTTTCGTCAGCGGTTCTGCGCATAAATCTTCATCAGTTAATTTGCGGAGCAATAGCACCTGCCTTTATTAACATGAAAAACCTTTCCTCCCGTCATATCGGAGAGAAAGCGTTCATCACAGCAGGTAACAAGCACCTGCATATTTTCTATCGAGTTAAGGATAAACCGCTGACGCCCACCGTCCAGCTCGGACATAACATCATCGAGAAGCATAACGGGATATTCTCCCTTTTCCGACTTAAGTATCTCCGCCTGAGCAAGCTTAAAGACAATTGCGATAGACCTTGACTGTCCCTGTGAACCGAGATATCTTGCCGGCTGACCGTCGATAAGCGTTACTATATCATCCCTGTGAACGCCTATTGTCGTAAATCCTGCACGGATATCTTCGTTTACATTCTTTTTCAGTTTTTCTATATAATGATCGGTAAGCTCCCCCTCATATTCGGTCTTGCCGTTCAAATCGGGGTAGATCGTTGACTGGTAATAAAGTTCAAGCTTTTCTTTGCCTGACGCAAGCTTATCATATAAACTGTTTGTATAAGCATTGAGCATATTACAATAAGTATTGCGTATGACCGAGATATAAGCCCCTGCCTTTGCAAGCTGTTCATCCCATACGCTTATTGCGTCAATATCGGAATTTCCTTTTGAAAAGCTTTTTAGCAAAGCGTTCCTCTGTAAAAGAACGTTATTATAGGTATTGAGCGCACTCACATACGAGCCCTTTATCTGAGAAATGGAAAGATCGATAAAGTTTCTTCTGTTATCGGGCGCTCCTTTTGCGAGGTTAAGGTCATCGGGGGTGAAAACAACGCATTGAAAGCTTCCGAAAAGCTTCGACATCAAAGGGAGCTTCACTCCGTTGAGAGTAACAAGCTTTTCTTTCATTTCGCCCTTTTTTGCAGCAAAGCGTATTTCCTGCCGCCTTGTTTCATCTGTAAAGGAAAGTCTTACATCGGCATATTCCTTGTCAAAACCGATAAATTCTTTTTCCCTTGAACCTCGGAACGAACGACATCCCGAACAAAGCCATACAGCTTCTATAAGATTGGTTTTTCCCTGTGCGTTATCTCCGCAGAAGATGTTCATTCTCTTATCGGGTTCAATATCCACTCCGGAAAGATTTTTATATCCGTCAGCACATATCCGATCAATAATCAAAATATTTACGACTATTCTTCCAAACGGAAGAATTAACTCCTTTCCGAATAAAATCAATCATTCTAACTAACTGTATATTTGTTAGTGAACCTCTATCTCGTTTCCGTTTACGGTAACAATATCTCCGCTGTGTATCTTTTTTCCTCTTAAAAGGCAAGGCTGGCCGTTGACCATAACCTTTCCGCTGAGGATAAGCTCCTTAGCGTCTGAGCCTATTGCAACAGCTCCGGAAAATTTCAGAAGCTGATCCAGCTTTATATATTCGGTTGTAATATTAACATCTTTATCCATAATTCTGATCATTCTCCTTTACTGTATATGTTTGTTTCGATCAGCTTTCAGCTCTGAGTCTTTGAGGGAGAACAAGGAATGTGAAAGCTTCGCCTTCCATGGGAAGGATCTTCATCGGAGATATTCCTCCCGACAGCTGCATTTTTACCTTATCAGCTTCGGTAGCTTTAAGAGCGTCAAGAAGATAACGGCAGTTAAATCCGATCTCAACCATTGAACCGGTAATATCGATAGGAAATTCATCGTTGAATTTTCCCATACCCGTACTGCAGGTAATTTTGACCATTCCGTCATTAAAAATACATCTTACGGGTGCTTTATTCTTATCATTGATAAGGAGCAAACATCTTTCAAGACTCTGGATAAGATCTTTTGTATTGATGATTATTTCGGTAGAATGTGACTGAGGTATCGAAGCCTTATAGTTATGGAATTCGCCCTCAAGAAGTCTTGAAATAACCATATATCCGTTTATTTCAAAGATGATGTGCTTTCTTGAAACATGGAGAATAACTTTTTCATTATCATCGTCTTTCAAAAGCTTTGAAACTTCGGAAAGTGAACGTGCTTTTACAACGAAATGATAGTGATTATCGGTTTCGATCTTTTCCGTTCTTACTGCAAGTCTGAAACCGTCAATTGCGGCAAGATTGAAAACATGATCGGAAATATCGAAAAGTTCACCTGTAAGTATCGGCTTGTTATCGGTAACAGCAACAGCAAATATAGTCTGGTTTAGCATATTTTTCAAAAGCGGCTGAGAAAGAGTAAAATCATCGCCCGTATCATAGCTCGGCAAGGTAGGATATTCGTCTGCCGACATTGCAAGGATCTTATATTCTGCGTTTGCGCTTTTGATAGTTGCAGAAAGATTGTCGCTTATCTCAAATATTATATCTTCCGATGGCATCTTGCGGACTATCTCGCAGAGAAGTCTGGCATCAAAAACGAATTCTCCCATGTCATCGGATACTATATTAATTTTGGTCTGTATTCCCATTTCAAGGTCGTATCCGGTAAGCTCCAGAACATTTCTGTTTACGGAAACCTTTATTCCCGTAAGAGCAGTAATGGTTGATTTCTGCGGAACGGCACGGACTACATTATTAAGAGCTTCATTAAGCTCGCTTTGAACGCAGGTAAATTTCATATTTATGACCATGCTTCGCCGGAAGCATGAGTCCTCCTCTCTTATGATGATATAATATTTTTCTATAAATTTCAGCGGTGGAGAAAACTGCCGGAAAAAAAGAAAATAGCTGCAGATATTTTTATAAAATAATATAATATATATATTTATTAACAGTAGCAGCAGTAGGGGGAGTGGAAAATCGGGAAAATTTATTTTTCTCTTGAAAAAATAAGGGTTTTCTGCCGTTTTTTTCTCAACATCCGATAAGTTGAAAAATTCCTCAATTTGTGGAAACGAGATCAGATAGAACTTTCAGGGGAAAAATGTTAGTGGAAAGAGGAAAAAAGGTTAAATTTTCTGTTGAAAATCTTATGTAAGGTTAAAACTATGTTAAAAACCCTGATTATACGTTTTGTAATGTGCCGGAAATAGTAAGAATAAACCTTAATTAAAGTTTTCCACATAACTTTCCACACCCTGTTGAAAACTTTTAAATTAAACAATTTGTAATTGACAATTTATGGAATGTTATGTCAGTTTTTGAGATTGTTTATAATGTCCTCGATAGTTTCTTTAAGGTGAGGATCCTTTTCCATTGAATTAGTTATCTCTTCGTAATAATACATGATAGTGGAGTGATCTCTTCCGCCTATATCAAGACCGATCGACTTGTAGCTGAGCGACGTTGTTTCTTTTATGATATAAGCGCTGACCTTTCGGGCAAGTGATATTTTTGATGTACGCTTGTTTGAAAGGATATCCTCGGAAGTAACGCCGTAAACCTCAGCAACATGGGAAAGCACCCTGTCGATAGTGATAGGCGAGGGGCCGTCATCGGAAAGTATCTCACGGACTGTGCTCTGTGCCTGTGCTATCGTCGGGGGAGTTCCGACAAGGTGCATTGAAGCTTTCATCTTCTTTACGCAGCCTTCAAGCTGACGGATATTGGATTTAAGCTTGTCCGCAATATAGTTTGCAACATCGTCCGAAAGATTGAGGTTGAGAAGTTCAGCTTTGCGGCGGACGATAGCAACTCTTGTTTCAAAATCAGGAGCAGAGATATCTGCGATAAGTCCCCATTCAAAACGTGTACGAATTCTGTCCTCAAGTGTTTTGATATCCTTCGGCGGACGGTCGGAAGTCAGAACGATCTGCTTGCCGATCTTATGAAGCTCGTTAAAGGTATGGAAAAATTCTTCCTGTGTTGATTCCTTGCCGGCGATGAACTGAACGTCATCGACGAGAAGAACATCGGCGCTGCGGTATTTTTGGTGGAACTGTGAAGTATCCTTTTTCTGCTGGATAGCTGTGATAAGCTCGTTTGCGAAAGTTTCACCCGTAACATAGATAATATTTGTGTTTGGATTGTTCTTTTTTATCTCGTTGCTGATAGCGGTCATAAGGTGAGTTTTGCCGAGTCCCGAAGGGCCGTGAATGAAAAGTGGGTTATATGCACTTCCGGGGTTTTTGGCAACGGTCGTACTTGCGGCATAAGCAAATTCATTAGAATGACCGACAATGAATGTATCGAAAGTATAATCATATTCTGCATTTGAGAAAGACTGTTCAAGCTCACGGCGTTTTTCGAGAGGTGATTCTTCCTCTTCGTCATCCTGCAAAGCAGCGTCGTCAAGAGGGATTATCTCAATATCAACAGGAAATCCGAGAACATTGATAAAAGCATCGGAAAGCATGGTGCTGTAATTTTTCAGGATAATACCTTTCTGAAATTCGGACTGAACGTTAAAATAAGCGACATTTTCGTCAAGATTAAGGGGTTTAAGGGTTTTAATCCAGAGATTGAAAGCCACATCGGTCAACTCTCCGTTATTAACTTTTGACTGAAAATGATCGAGAACCTTGTCAAAAACTTCGACAAAGGAATTCATAGTAAACCTACTCCTTGCGATAAAAATATAAAATAAGAAATCTAAATAATTATAGCATATTTTGAACCCAATTGCAAGCGTTTTTGCAAAATAAACATCATATAATAATAGTATATTTATTGATAGATTTTCGACAATTGAAAGTTTAGGAATAAACAGCAAATTATACATTACTATTTGTAATATTTATAAATACTATAACTATTTGTTTTCTTAAATAGTTGAATATTTCCATAATTTCTGTCAATCCTCTAAGAAAATGGAGGTATTGATATGCGTGATCTTTATATTTCCGATGATGGAATAATGTCATCAAAAGGTTTGATATCGTCAGAAGAAGCTTTGAAGCTTGGCTGTTCCGCTGCAAGACTTTCCAAGCGTATTATAATAGGCATAAAAGAGTCTTCTGCTGCAAAAGCATTGTCGCTTGCTTTCTCCTCAGGTGCGCTTGAAAATGGAGCAGACGTTTTTTTCACTGGTGATGTTTCAATTCCGGAGCTTTTCTTCTGCTCGGATATTTCGGGAGATGATAATTCCTGCCTCATTGTTTACATCAGTTCCGTTTTTTCATCTTCGATAAGATTCTTTCGCAAAGATGGTGCAGCTTTGACAGCTGAGGAAGAAAATAGTCTTTTGAATGATAATTATGTTTCAACGAATTCTTCTATCGGGAATATAAAGGATATTTCTTCTCTTCACTGCATTTATTCCGCAAATCTGAGATCAATTATTTCGCAGATAAATTTTGAAGATTTTCCATATTCTGTTATAATAAACAGTCCGTTTGCACGGATACGCAAGCTTTGTGCAGAGATTTTTCCCGACATTAAAGGGGATAGAACGCTTTCTTTTCATTTAAATGAAGATGGTATAAAAGTAACAGCATTTACAGATTCAACGGGATATATTCCATGTGAAAAACTTCTTTCTCTTGCGTTTAAGTTCTATCTTTCGGAGAAAGATGAAGATGAAACGGTTTTTATCCCAAATGATTTTCCCGGTTCGGCAGAAAGAATTGCAGAAGATTTCAAAATAAAGGTCGTTCGTTCGGACACGGCTGTTCTTCCGTTTTATTATGATAAATTTATCCTTATAGTTGAAATCTTGAAAATTATACAGAAAACGGGACAGAATTTAGATTCTCTTTGCGCCGGACTGCCCGAATATGCCGAACTTAACCGTTATATTCCTATTGATAAGGAAAGCTGCATTGAACTGATAAAAAAACTTTGCAATGAGTATAAAAACGGTAAAAACTACAATATGGAAAAGAATTATAGTGCAGGAATAACGATAAATGATGATTTAGGAAAGATTTCGATTACTCCGATACGTTCGGGAAAGGGAATAATGCTCCATGCTGAGAGCAAAGCAATGGAAACAGCAGCGGAACTCTGCAATTTTTATGAGGATATTCTCCGCAGAAACAACGATTTTTCGTGAAAAATTCTAAATTTGAAGCATAATATCGGAGTTTTTTATGAAAATGAGCGGAAAATCAAAAATCTGAAAAAAATTAAAAAAAACACTTGACACGGCGGCATAAAATGAAATATAATAATAAATTGATAGGGTATCTGTAACCCTTGTATAATTATGCCTTTTTGGCATATATGAAACAACAACTTATGAAGTTTTGTTTAAAACGGGGCAATGCCCATTACCTAAAAATAAAAGGAGGAGTTAAACAATGAAAAGAACATACCAGCCTAAGAAGCTTCACAGAAAAAAAGAACACGGCTTCATGAAGAGAATGGCAACAAGAAACGGTCGCAAAGTTTTGGCAAGAAGACGTGCTAAGGGCAGAAAAAGACTCTCTTACTAATGAATGATCATAAAAGGGGGCAAAAGTATAATTCTGCCCCTTTGTATGAGTCTACGCTCAAGATGACCGCAATCGGGAAGCTGCCCTTTTGTGGTCTTTTTCTTTATAAATCGGAGATTTCGGCGGTTTTTATGATTTATACTATTAAGATGAAAGAGAATAAGGAGTTTCTGAACCTTTTCAAAAGAGGAAACTACGTCTGCGGAAAAGCCTGCGTGGTTTATTACCGTAAGAACGGAACCTCTAAGAATAAGCTTGGGATCTCCACCGGAAAGAAAACCGGAAATGCTGTTATCCGAAGCCGCTGCCGCAGGATCATTCGTCAGGCGTACCGTGAAAACGAAGAGCTGTTTCCGAAGGGTTTCAGCATAGTTGTTGTTTCCCGTGAGGGCTGCGGTGATTGTAAATCTACCGATATCAGCAGATTTTTCAAAACAAGGGTCATTCCTGCAATGAATGATCCAAATCCCCGAAAGCGTAATAAATCATCTAAATCTAATAAACAAACCGGAACAAATCCTTAAACTTATACTATTAGTAATATACTATTTGTTATATGAAATATATTTTATCACTATTGGTAAAATTTTATAGAAAGTTTTTATCTCCTTTGAAGCCACCTTGCTGCAAGTATTATCCAACCTGTTCGGCGTATGCGCTTGAAGCGCTGCGAAAACATGGTGCTGTAAAGGGGTCGGTTTTATCCGTATGGAGGCTTCTTCGCTGTAACCCTTACAGTAACGGCGGAGTGGACAAAGTTCCCGAAAAGTTTTATCTTTACACCCTGAAAAGCCGTAAACGGCGTGAGGAAAAAGAAATAAAAAATAATATACAAGATTTATAAAACTGAATATATATTACATTATGTAATTAATATAGATATCTTTATTCAGAATTTTGGAGGTCAAAATGGGCATCATCAGCAGAATAATCGGTTACCCTCTCGGCTGGGTAATGTGGCTGTTCTATCAGATCTGCAATAATTATGCGCTTGCAATTGTCCTTTTTACAATTGTTACAAAGCTTATAATGATCCCGTCGCAGATCAAAACACAGAAGTCAACAGTCG
>JBJEQL010000332.1:0-1950 GCA_051881735.1 Oscillospiraceae bacterium | reverse complement strand
TAACCCAACATCTCACGACACGAGCTGACGACAACCATGCACCACCTGTCTCCGAGATAGCCTCCACTATATCTCTATAGCTTCGCTCGGGATGTCAAGGCTTGGTAAGGTTCTTCGCGTTGCGTCGAATTAAACCACATAATCCACCGCTTGTGCGGGTCCCCGTCAATTCCTTTGAGTTTCACACTTGCGTGCATACTCCCCAGGCGGAATACTTATTGCGTTAACTGCAGCACTGGATCTCTCCAACACTTAGTATTCATCGTTTACAGCGTGGACTACTAGGGTATCTAATCCTATTTGCTCCCCACGCTTTCGTGCCTCAGCGTCAGTTACAGCCCAGCAAGCCGCCTTCGCCACCGGTGTTCCTCCATATATCTACGCATTTTACCGCTACACATGGAATTCCACTTGCCTCTACTGCACTCTAGCTGACCAGTTTTTGTGGCTTAACAAGGTTGAGCCTTGCTCTTTCACCACAAACTTAATCTGCCGCCTACGCACCCTTTACGCCCAATGATTCCGGATAACGCTCGCCACCTACGTATTACCGCGGCTGCTGGCACGTAGTTAGCCGTGGCTTTCTGGCAAGGTACCGTCAGCTACGGATCATTCCCTATCCGTAGTGTTCTTCCCTTACAACAGAACTCTGCGATCCAAAGACCTTCCTCGTTCACGCGGCGTTGCTCGGTCAAGGTTTCCCTCATTGCCGAAAATTCCCTACTGCTGCCTCCCGTAGGAGTCTGGGCCGTGTCTCAGTCCCAATGTGGCCGTTCATCCTCTCAGATCGGCTACGCATCATCGTCTTGGTGGGCTTTTACCCCGCCAACTAACTAATGCGACATAAACTCATCTTTCCGTGTTGTTCCCCAACTTTAATACCAACAAGATGCCTCGTCGGTACCTATCCGGTATTAGCGCCCGTTTCCAGACGTTATCCCAGTCGCAAAGGTAGATTATTTATGTGTTACTCACCCGTTCGCCACTAACTGTATTGCTACAGTCCGTTCGACTTGCATGTATTAGGCACGCCGCCAGCGTTCATCCTGAGCCAGGATCAAACTCTCCGTTTGATTTTCTCTCTCACTCTTTTTTCAGAGTGTTATCCTTCTCAATTTTTAAATTGACGTTGTGTTATTTCTGTTTGTTTCTCAAAGAACAACTCGCACTCCAAGGGCCTCCCCTTTCAGCGCGCTCATATATAATGCCATATTTGCCTTCACTTTGCAAGACTTTTTTTAACTTTTTTCATGAATTTTTTTGAGGATTTTTTTCTTGCTGAAAATGTTACTATTCTATCATTTAATACAGCACAAAAGTGATATCTTAATTATCTTTTTTTAGTCTTTTAACTATACTCTTTTTCTTTTCACGCAGCGATATATTGGCATTATTATAGTATAATCCCATTAAATCAAACATAATTCCACAGCCATATAATGCCCCTGATACAAATTCAGCCATATTATCGGTAAAAATAAAGCGGAAGAAATCAAAATGATTATTTAGAATCGCAATTATTATTAAAAGATTACCGATATAAATATATTTATTTACTTTTTCGCTTTTCTGTTTTTCGCTTTGACCTTGATAATCGATTAAACTCTCAATAGTTTTATCAGAATCGATTATTTCAGTCGGTTTATTTCTTTCGCCTTTAAGAAGCTCATCGATTGTTACATCCAGAGTTTGGGCAAGCAGCGGCAACAGCGAAATATCAGCCATCGTTTTGCCATTTTCCCATCTGCTGATTGATTTATCGCTGACCCCCATAATTTCAGCCAGTTGTTGCTGGGTCAGTCCTTTAGCTTTTCGGTTGGCTTGAATAAAACTGCCGATTTGTTTTTGCTCCATAATAAACACCCTCTTTTCAGAAAAAATTATATCCTTTTTCATCTTGGATGATAAGGACACTAACTGAGAATCCACACAAAAAGCAGATAATTCTTA
>JBJEQL010000331.1:0-7500 GCA_051881735.1 Oscillospiraceae bacterium | reverse complement strand
TCAGGCAAATCAGCTTCCTCAGGGCGTTCTCTCACTCCTCCAGTAAGCTTGATACTGATTCAGGGTTTATCAATGCAGCTTGAATGCGCTTAACAACTGCATAATTATATCCTCCGCGGTCAACAGATTGCGGAGGATTTTTTATTGACAGTCCAAAACGTATATGCTATAATTCATATAGAATAGTATAGAATCGAGGAAAAATATGACAAGGATATATTTTGTCCGTCACGCCGAAGCTGAGGGCAATGTAAAAGAATTCTTTCAGGGCAGGATAGACTGCGATATAAGCGAAAAGGGCGCAGTTCAGCTTGAATATCTTGCAAAGCGATTTGAAACGATAGATTATGATGTCATTTATTCCAGTCCGCTTGGTCGTGCAATGGCGACCGCGAAAGCAGTCAACAGGCGCTTACAGCTTCCTATCATAAAACGTGAGGACATAATCGAGATAAACGGCGGCGTATGGGAAGGAAAGTTTTGGACGGAAATAGAAAGAGATTACCCTGTCGAGCATGATCTTTGGAAAAACGACATGAAGCGTTTTACAATAAAGGACGGCGAAAGCATGACCGAAGTTTACGAGCGCATGAAAACCGCCATTGCGGATATTGTCCGTGAAAATCAGGGCAAGACTATTGTTGTTGTTTCACACGGCTGTGCGCTGAGAAACTATCTTGCGTTTGCAGAGTTCGGCACTGCAGACAGACTCGGCGATGTCGGCTGGTCGGACAACACGGCAGTTTCACTTATCGAATATGACGACAGCTTCACGCCGAAGATAATATTCAAAAATGACAGCTCACATCTTCCGCCCGAAGCTTCAACACTTGCATTCTCACGCTGGAGCAAATACGATGAAAAGGAGAACGGAAAATGAGAATTCTTGCTGTTGATTACGGTGACGCACGGACAGGCATTGCAGTCTGCGACAAAAGCGAATTTCTCGCCTCTCCGCTGACGGTCATAAACGAATATAACGCTGAAAAATGTGCGGCAAAGGTCGCAGAGCTTGCCCAAAAAGAAAAAGCCGAGCTTATTATAGTCGGCTTGCCGAAAAATATGGACGGTAGCGAGGGCGAACGTGCCGAAAAATGCAAGCAATTCGGTGAGCTTGTATCGCAGCTTTCGGGCATTGAACATAAAATGTGGGACGAACGCCGCACAACGATAACCGCACACGGATATCTAAATGAAACGAACGTCCGAGGAAAGAAACGCAAGGAAGTTGTTGACGCTGTTGCTGCGGTAATAATCCTTGAAAGCTTTCTTGCTTACCGAAAAAACTGCGGTACATGACATAAGTGAAAAAATCTGTGCAAAGTCCATATTTGCACAGATTTTTTAATTTTTCAGCATAAATAAAGACGATAATACAACTCAATTCATTATCTGCGCACTCTTTTTGCCATTGATTCCTGATTAAAAGCATATTCCACGGCTGTTTCGGCGGTGATCACTCCATCATTGAAAAGTTTCAGAAGTGAACTGTCCATAGTCTGCATTCCCGACTCCGACTGGAGAACGGTATCGATCTGATGCGTTTTCTGCTCACGGATCATCGTCCTTATTGCGCTGTTTACATTCATTATCTCAAACGCAGGAACAAGCTCTCCGCTTACAGACGGAACAAGCTGTTGAGTTACGACCGCACGGAGCACCATTGAAAGCTGTATGCGTATCTGATGCTGCTGATTCGTCGGGAAAACATCGATAATACGGTCGATCGTATTTGCCGCACCATTCGTATGAAGCGTTGAAAGTACAAGCTGACCCGTTTCGGCGGCAGTCATAGCAATATTGATCGTTTCAAAATCACGCATCTCTCCGACAAGGATAACGTTCGGAGCCTGACGCAGAGCCGCACGGAGCGCATTTACATAGCTGTCGGTGTCAATGCCTATCTCACGCTGGCTGATAATGCACTTCTTATGTCTGTGCAGAAACTCGATAGGGTCTTCAATAGTAATTATATGTCCCGAAGAGGTCGAATTAATCTTGTCTATCATGCAGGAAAGGGTCGTGGATTTTCCGTTGCCGGCAGCACCCGTGACAAGAACAATGCCGCTTTTATTCTCGGTAAGATCCATAACGCTGTCGGGGATATGAAGCTTTGAAGCGTCGGGAAGCTCAAACGGAACGCAGCGCAGAACTGCCGAAAAAGAACCTCTCTGGTGATAGATATTCGCTCTGAAACGTCCTGTGCCTTTTATCGAAAAGGAAAAATCCATATCGTTTTTCAGATCATCGGGACTGTTTATATCAATATGCGCAAGTGAAAAGACCTGCATTACAGCTTCCTTTGTATCGTCCGGCATAAGCACATCTCCGCCTGCAGAAATAACCTTTCCATCTATCTTATATGCAAGTGCTGCACCCGAAACAAGGAAAATATCCGAAGCATTCTTTCCGACTGCCTCTATCAAAACCTTTTCTATATCCATTTTATTTATCCTCCGAATCAAAAATCACCGTTCCAGAGCGTGAACTCGTCTGTTTCGATCTCCGTTCCTGCCGAAACTGTCCTGCTGCTTAAAATTTCGCATACACCGTCATATATACGGATAGTCATAAGAATGTTCTGTCTGTCGTTAACAGGCGTTGTAAAGCTGATCTCTATCCCCTCGGGAACGATCGTATATTCCAGTCCTTCTTCAGCGTCAAGGATCGCTAAAAACTCAGGCTCTGTAACGCTGAAAAAGCTGTCAGCCTCGGTTTTGAGCCTTACCGCCGTCTGTCTGGCCTGCAAATCAGCTTCGTAATAAGCGGATGTATATTCTGCCGCTTTAAGACTGTATTTATGCTCGTTTTTTGCTGCCGAGAGCGACAACGCCGCAAGCAATGCCAACGTAAGCACGACAAATATCATCATTATCGAAAGATAACCGGTACCGATGCCGCTCGGAAGCTTGTGTTTCGTCTTATTCATCATAAAACGCCTCCGATCGTCCTGCGCAGCGGATAGAGTATATCTGCTCGCCTTTTTTATTGTTGAAGCGTATCTCCATTACGGGAATATTTTCCTCCTCAAAAGCACTTATGACCGCTTCATACGCCCTGTCTACGGAATACTCGCATTTTTCGTTGAGTGGGATAACCGAAATACTTTCATCTCCGACAGAAGCACCGAACGCAGCGTCCACCGCTTCGGAAACATCGCCCGAAAGCGCAAAACATTCCGCCGCTGTCTGCCCACAAAAGCTCATGCGTTCAAGAATGCCGCTTTCATTTGATATCTCGTCAGCCGCAACGAAAGCATTCAGTATTACGGTCGCAGCTATCATGAAAAAGAACAGAACGATTATCATCTCAATATAGAACAGACCGGTAAAACCGCCCTGCGATTTTTTCTTTAAACCGACGCCCATACCGGCCCTCCTTTTCGTCAAAGCACTCATTTTATCCTGCAAAGCGTTTCAAAACGTTCTCCGTCTGCACCGCTTACGCTTATGACGAAACACTCTCCGTCCGCTTTTACGGAAAAATCCCCGACAGAAAAAAGCTGTTCACCGCTTTCCGCTTTTATCTCGGCGTCAGCAGGAAAAAGACGTTCGAAAAGCGTTCCGTCCTGCTCATATATAAGTGTCGAGAAGCCGTCATTTTTTATAAGCAGTTCACTTTCCGAGATGATTTCGGCGCTGTCGCAAGCGTGAAGCTTGTTGGAAACATATCTCACCGCTGCGGTTGAATTGAAAACCGTCTGATAGTTGTCGTTGATGCGTTCATACGCCGAAGCTGCAACGGTTATCATTATCAGGCAGCATACGGCAAAAATCAGGAACAGCGTCATGCTTGCAGCCGAACCGACCGTTTCCGCAATGCGTTTTGTCTGTGGTCTTATCATAGCTTATTCCCTTTCTACGACCGTGACTGTCGGGCGGATATTTGCCCCGAAATAATCATATCCTATGACGTATTTATCGCTGTTTATCTTAATTCCATAGTTTTCCTCAAGATATGAAAGGCTCGGCGGATACTCGCCCTCTATGGAATAGCAAAGCACCGCACCGTTCATTATCTCGCTCTCGACCGAGCCGCACTGCTTTTCACGGGCAGCCTTGTCAGTATTTGAAACCGAGATAAGAAACCATACTATTATAAGTATAAACAGCACAACGGAAAGCAGCATTGTCCTGTCCGATACTCTGTTTTTCTTCATAAAATCGCCCTTCCGTTATCCAAGCGTTGAGATGATATCCGTCATCGGCAGCATTACCGCAAGCAGGAGCGCACCGATAATAATTGCGATAACTCCGATAATTATCGGTTCTATAAGTGAAACTGCGCCGTATATCCTGCGGTCACATTCGCTGCTGCAGCGTTCGCTTATCTTGCGCCATGCAGTATCAAATGTACCTGCCTTATATGCGGAACGAAGCGAATGTGCATCCATTGAATTCAGAAGCTTTGACTTTCGGATAGCGTCAGCATAACCCTCTCCGTCAAGCACAAGCTTTTCACACTCGGAAAGCCTTGCCGAGATTCGCTTGTTATTTGTAAGTCCCTCTGCAAGTTCAAGCGACTCCTCGGGAGAGATACCGCATTCCGCCATCATGCTCAATGCGCTTGTAATATCAGCCATTGCAACAGCCTCGGAAATACCTCTTGTGAATATGAGATTTGAGCCTGCATTGGAAAGCATACGCCTTGTCTTCGGAACAGCCGAAAGCACTGCGATCACTACTGCTATAACGAGCACAGCCGCAAGCACCACCATAAGTCCGATACCAAGCTTATACGCAAAATCTACGCTGCTTTCAGCCGCCGCAGCCGCAGAATCGTCAAAGCGGAAAAATATATCCCTGAACATCGGAATTATCTTTACGACCATGATTATTACAACGACTGTCATCATCGCAAGCAGCAGCAGCGGATGCGAGAACGCACTTTTGACCGTGCTGCGAATATCGGCACGTTTTTCATAGTATTCCGCAAGTCCTTTTAAAGTCGTTTCAAGACGTCCCGTAACAAGACCGATCTTCACAGTCTTGACCGCATAATCCGGAAAAAGTCCGATTTTTTCCATAGCTGCAGCAAGAGTGATATCCTCACTCATAGAATTGTTAAGCTGAGAAGAGATATCTTTCAGCCTTGGGTCGTCAGCTTCTTCGGCAAGCGTTTCAAGACCGTCAGTAAGAGGGATACCTGCCTCGATGATCATGCCGAGCTGCTCGCAGAAATATGACACTTCTTCATTAGTAAGCAATTTCTGTTTCATGTTGCTTTCCTTTCGTTGCAAATATGATTTAATAGCGGTATAACGCCGAATAATTACTGCTGTCGGAGATATACTTTCCAATCTTCTCTTTATCCTTCTGACCTGCATAAAAAGTGGCATCGGCAATGTTGAAGCCCTTGTTTTTAAGGTAAAGCTCGGGGGTTATCCAGCCGGTTTCCTCGGTATATATCTCATTCCATGCGTGGTAGATATTATCCTTTGCATATCCGACAACAATTCGTGCAGGGATCCCCTGCGAACGACACATTGCGGTCAATAGCGAAGAATAGTCGAAGCATATACCCTTGCCGTTTTTCAGCGTTCTGTCAGGGTCGGGAATATATCCGGTGAGTCCGTTCGTAACTTTTTGTGCAAGTTCCTTATCGTATGTAATATTTTCAGAAACATATCCGAAAATAGCCGCAATTTTGTCCACCGTTCCGCTTTTGTTCTCACAAAGCTGCGCAGCTTTTTTCACGCAGTCGGAATTCTTGTCAAAATCCGAATACTTATTTGGATAAAGGTACATATCCGTTTCGCTTTTGATTTTTACATCAAACACAGCCTCAGCTGCAAGCGAATAGCTTTTCCCCGAAACCTGTTCATATACTCTTACCGTGTAGCTTCCGCTTCCCATAAGCGGAAAGAACTCGGTCGTTCCGTCCGAAGCGAGGTCGTGGTCATACTGCGTTTTTCCGCATATCACACGCAGCTTTGCTCTGTCGCTCTTTCCGGTATATGAAGCGGCGATATATCCGTCATCAGCGCTGCTGTAATAAATAAGAGCGCTGCTCTGTTCCACGGTCTTCTTTCCGCTTGCCGACGGCATTTTTATCTCAAAAGGCTTTGTATTAGTCTTTTTAGGCGCTTCGGTAGATGTTTTTTCAACATACTCCGATATGATAACAGTATCCGAATCTGAAAGCTCCGTGACTGTGGTTTCGGTAATCGACGTTGTGACCGTTTCGGCAGGAATTGTTATTTCGACAACATTGGTATCAGCTGTTTCTTCGGTCAAAACGTCCGAAATGGCAGTTTCGGTACTTGCTTCAGTTCTATCTGTCGGTTCTGAAACGGTCTGCGAAGCTATTTCGGAAGTCTGAGCTAAAGAAGTTGTGACTTCGGGAACTTCGGAGTCGGAAACCGATGTTACAGATGTTGTTTCTGTCAGATCATCCGTTGTTGTAACGTCATTGGCATCATTAGCGCAAGCTGACAGAAGCGACATACCAAGCAGGAGTGCCGATAAAATATATATTCTTTTTTTCAACGACTCTCCCCCTTTTCGGAACATAGTATTCTATGTTAATTTTACCATTATGTTTAGAATTTGTCAATAAAAATATTACAGATAAGACAGTAGGCGCATAAAAATTTGAAGTTTGAATAGTGGAGTTGTTTTTATCAAGGCTTCACACTCCTAAAGGTTTTCCTTGTTCATTTACTTTTACTGTTCATATTGCGTCAGATACGAATATACTTCGCTTTGCACGTATATTTGTATCTGAGGATAGTTTTCTTTAAAAAAAGAATAAGCGCAATTCACAATTAAGGTTTACGATAATGATTTCTCATTCCCGTTTTACCATTTTTATGTGAATTGCGCTTTTTATTTGTTAGTTTTTCGTTCTTTCGCTAAAAGCTCTATGCCATAGTTTAAGGAGTTTCGCTCTCTGCGGAGAGCGACCAAGGGCTTTGCCCTCTGGACACCCACCACCTTTGAAAAGGTGGACGAAACTTTTGGTTGGCTCCGCAACGCCCGCAAATATCGGTGTTACAATAATTCCGAAGAATTACACATTACTTTACCGCTTCTTTAAGAGCTTCAACCTTATCGGTCTTTTCCCATGCAACGCCGAGGTCCTCACGTCCCATATGGCCGTAAGCTGCAAGCTGTCTGTACTGCGGTTTACGCAGGTCAAGAGTTTCGATTATTGCTGCCGGACGAAGGTCAAAAACTTTGCTTACTGCTTCGGAAAGTTTTTCATCGGAAACTTTTCCTGTAACGAAGCTGTCAACCAAAACAGAAACAGGTTCTGCCTTACCTATTGCATAAGCGATCTCTATCTCGCACTTATCTGCAAGACCTGCTGCAACGATGTTCTTTGCAACATATCTTGCTGCATAAGCTGCGCTTCTGTCAACCTTTGTCGGATCCTTACCGCTGAATGCACCGCCGCCGTGACGAGCATATCCGCCGTATGTATCAACGATGATCTTTCTTCCGGTAAGTCCGCTGTCGCCCTGAGGACCGCCGATAACAAAACGTCCTGTCGGGTTTA
>JBJEQL010000330.1:0-1960 GCA_051881735.1 Oscillospiraceae bacterium | reverse complement strand
GTTTTTATAAACGTAACGGACATTATTTTCCGTCACATTAAGTGCTCTTATGGGATTGGCTTTCTGAGGCGGAAATTCTTCGCTGCGGTAATCATATCTGCATATCTCACGAATAAAATTCCCGTTCTCATCGAAGGAGAGTATAAGTGCCAAATCGGTGAGATATGCGTCATTATTTATAACTACCGCAGAAGCATAAAGCTTGCCGTCGGTATCAAGCACGATCTGACGAAACTCTGTTTTTCCGTCATAGCCGAGATCGTCCGAGTTGATAAAAAATTTTACCCTGTTATTGTTATCAATTATGTATATTCTTGTATAGTTGTCGCATACAGCCTTTATATCTCCCTGCGCCGAATAGCAGGAGGGCATCTTCATATAGGCTTTGGTCAGACCTCCGAAATAATACTTTGGCATAATGAGCTTTGTGAGTAATGCAATAACCCCGATAACAAGCATCACTGCACCGAATTTAATGTTTCTGAACAGGCTTTTTCGCTTTTGTTTCAATTTGCTCACTCCTATGTTCCTTATTCAAAAATAATCACAGATACGGTGAAAATTCCGTCGTCAGGGATAAATGTGCAGTTCCCGCCGTATCTGTTCACTATGCTTTGCACGGAAGCTATGCCTATTCCGTTTCCCGTATGCTTTGTGGATAAGAAAACGCCGTTTTCGTTAATGTGCGGCTCAATATTGTAGCTGTTTTTTACAATAAGCGAAAAATGTGCGGGCTTGCCCGAATTTTGCATATATTCACCGCATACCGAAATGAAAGGGTCATTCCGAACAAACTTGCAGGCTTCAACGGCATTTTCAAGGATATTCCCCAGCATGACCGAAAGGTCGGGCTTGCCGATAAAACATTCCTTTGCAATATTCACCTCAGCGGAAAAGTCAATTTTGCAGTTTTGACAGATATCCGAATAATAAACAAGAATGGCATTTACCGTATCATGCCGACAGAATCTGAACGGCTGATCGTTTTGTATGGGAGCAGGATATGCTTCGATAAGCTTGTCTATTTGCGACAGATCGCCTGTCTGCCTTATCTGTCTGAGCAGAACAACATGATGACGCAGATCGTGGCGTGTTCTTCGCATATCCTCCATACGCTGTTCCATAATATCATACTGCATTGTTTGTAATTCCAGTTCGTGGTTGTCCTCCTGCAAACGTGCGTTTCTGTTATACAGAGATGAGATCTGCACAACAGTACGGTAGATAAGCACAGAACCCATATCAATAAGCAGCAGATAGCCTGTGCTGAGCGGATCGAGAGCATTTTCAAGAGCAGATTTTCCCGTGGAATAGAAATGCTGTGTCCAAATAAGATAGAATACAGCGGGGATAAGCCACAAATATCTCCAGACAAGCCTTGAACTCTGTTCAAAATAATCGTCATTTGTGATATGTCTGAAAATAAGGAAATACACCGCAGGCAGCATAACAGCCAGCACAGGCAGCATTACAATAGCATATGTGAAATGATACCGCAAAAGTGCAAGATCGTGAAATATCATTCCCTCTATACACTTTGAGGTGACTATCACAAGATTTCCCAGATCCATCAGGACAAGAACGGTGAAAACAAGCTTTCCGAACCTGTCCTTTATGGCTAAAAAGATGAATCCCACATATATTGAGGAAATTATCAGGTCAAAGACAGGGTTTTGTACCTGCGGAGAAAAAAGTCGGTATGTATTTAGTGTGACCTGTGAAACGGAAGCGGCGGCAAGAAGGAGCATGGTGATCTTTTGGCTGAATCTGAATCGCTTTCTGAATGAGATAAGAACAAGTATCATATACGGGAAGGAATTAAGAAAAGTAAATACTACAGCTTCCCATATGGCAAAATCGGTATCCATATTCATTTATCCTTTATTAGTAAAATTTGATAAATTCAGAGGTTCCCTTTATTATATCATACAAATTCACCAATTTCAAGACGAATTTATAG
>JBJEQL010000329.1:0-7522 GCA_051881735.1 Oscillospiraceae bacterium | reverse complement strand
TCCGGTAAGCATCTCATACATCATTACGCCAACGGAATAGATATCGCTCTTTTCATCGGTGATATCTCCCCTTGCCTGTTCGGGGCTGATATAATGTACAGAACCTATCGCCTTATCGGAGATAGTTTTGCCTTCTTCACGAGCAAAACGTGCGATGCCGAAGTCCATGACCTTGATCGTTCCGTCAGGGAAAAGCATGATATTCTGCGGCTTTATGTCACGGTGTACGATTCCTCTGTCGTGAGCATGCTGGAGCGCTTTAAGGATCTGCACAATGAAGTGAACAGTGTCTTTCCATTTAAGCACACCCTGCTGCTCCATAAATTCTTTAAGTGTAATGCCGTCTATATACTCCATAACGATAAACTGAAGCTTATCAGAGAAACCGACATCAAACACCTTTACGATATTAGGGTGCGACAAAACAGCAATTGCCTTGGATTCGTTTCGAAAACGCCTTACAAAATCCTCATTGTCCGCAAACTCGTTTTTGAGGATCTTGACCGCAACAACTCTGTTTTCGAGAAGATCGTTGGCTTTGTAAACATCAGCCATACCGCCCACGCCGATAAGTTCGGTAATTTCGTAGCGGCCGTCGATCTTCTTGCCTATGTTTTTATCCATTAACTTCACTCCTGTTATAATTTCTGCATAAATCGGTTTTCAGAAAATCTCTTCACCGAAATCATTATTTATTTTATGACAGCAACCGAAATATTATCATTGCCGCCGTTTTCAAGCGCAATATTTATTAAACTTGACGAAATATCTTCGGGATTTGCAGAGGAAACTACCCTAAAAATATCTTCCTCGCTGCAATTGTTTGTAAGCCCGTCCGAACAAAGCAGGACAGCAGTATCTTCATCTGCATCAAAAACAAAATAGTCCGGAGAGATCATGTCCCTTACCCCGACAGCCTTGGTTATGTAGTTCTTCTGCGGATGATTTTTCATATCCTCGTATGAGATCTCGCCTTTTTCATACATACGCATTACGATCGTATGATCTTTGGTAATAAGATCTATCTTATCACTTATGCGGTAAGCTCTTGAATCGCCTACGTTGACAACATGTACTTTGCTGCCGACCTTCAATGCGATAACGCAGGTCGTACCCATTCCGGACATATTCTCATCCGACCATGCAACATCGTAAACAACGGCGTTTGCAGTCGTAACTGCCGAGATAAGCAAGTTTCTGATCGAATTATCATCATAATCACGGCGAAAAACCTTGGTGATACGATCATAAACGACCTGTATCGCACGTTCACTTGCCTCACTTCCGGCATTTTCTCCGCCCATACCGTCGCAGATAACGGCAAACACCGCATCATCTGCAAGAACTCCTGTACGGACTCTGTCCTGATTTTCTTTTCGGGTAAGACCGATATTGGTATCGGAAAAAGCAAACATCGCAGTATTCACCATCCTTTCACGGTATTTTAGATCTCATATTCACGCCTGAGCTGTCCGCAGGCGGCATTTATATCAGCGCCGAGAGTACGCCTTGTTGTTGCATTCAATCCGCCCTTTATGAGCATCTCTTCAAATTTTTCAAGCGACTTTCTGTCTGCCTTGAAATCACGCTCCTTTATCTCGTTTACGGGGATAAGATTAACGTGACAATTCATATTTTTCAGCAGCTTTATAAGCCCTGCCGCATCCTCAGGCGAATCGTTGACGCCGTGGATAACGGAATATTCAAAGCTTATGCGTCTGCCTGTTTTTTCAATATAATCACGGCAAGCCTGCATAAGTTCGGCAATGCAGAATTTGTTGTTTACCGGCATAATCTCACTTCGCTTTTTGTCAGTAACGGCATGGAGCGATATCGACAGCGTAAGTCCGAATTTATACTCTGCAAGGTCGTATATCCTATTAACAAGACCACAGGTAGAAAGCGAAACGTGCCTAAGGCTCATATTTTTACCGGTCTCAAAAGAAAGTAGCTGCAGGAACTTGACAACATTATCAAAGTTATCAAGCGGTTCGCCGATACCCATGAGAACAAGGCTGTCAACGTGTTTGCCGCTTTCCTGTTCCGCCGTATATATCTGCAGCAGCATTTCGGACGGAAGCAGATTGCGTTTGAAGCCTGCAATCGTTGAAGCACAGAAACGGCAGCCCATTTTGCAGCCGACCTGAGTTGAGATGCAAAGGCTGTTTCCGTGTTTATATTCCATCATAACGCATTCGACATGATTGCCATCTGAAAGCTCATATAGATATTTTACCGTATTATCTATATGAGATTCAAGCTTTTTTACTATATTTATACCGTTTATACAAAATTCTTCATCAAGTTTTGTGCGCAATGACAATGGAATATTACTCATTTTGTCAAAACTTGACACTCTTTGTACATGAAGCCACTCATAGATCTGTTTTGCACGGAATTTTTTCTCTCCGAGATCGACAAGCGCAGCTTCAAGTTCTTCGAGTGAATATGAAAGTATATCCTTTTTCAAAATGTCACCTCATAGATATTTCAGCGAATTCTGCGTATTTTACTTATAAAAAAACCTTCACAGTCAAAGCTTTCGGCAATTATCGGCACTTTATAGCTTCCAAACGGAACACCAATGTCAGAAAGAAATGAAACTCCCTCAAAATCATCCTTGTTTTCTTCAAGAAATCTGTCAATAACAAGCTCGTTTTCCTCTTTTAGAACCGTGCAGGTAGAATAAACAAGCTCTCCGCCAACTTTAAGATATTCTGCGGCCGTTTTCAATATTTCATATTGTATATTCGGCAAAGCTGCTGCATTTTTCAAATCCGTGTACTTTATTTCAGGCTTTGAACGAATAACTCCCGTTCCGGAGCAAGGAACATCACATATTATCTTATCGAATTTTGGAAAACTATCGTTAAAAATCTTCGCATCATTCTGTAAAGCTTTTATGCTTGACAGTCCCAAACGTTCTGCACCGTTTCGGATAAGCTTGACACGTTTTTCATGAAGTTCACAGGCGTAAAGTTCACAGTCATCACCCGTCATCTCTGCAATGGTGAACGACTTTCCGCCGGGAGCAGAGCAGATATCAAGTATCTTCTCACCTTTTTTTGGTTCAAGCGCTGCACAGCAAAGCTGAGATGACAGATCCTGCACATGATAAAGACCTTTTCGAAAAAGCTCATTGTTTTCGACCGAACCGAACGGTTCCGCTTCAAGGCAATTATCAAGTATCGGACATTTTCTAACAGTTATTCCTTCATTTGCAAAGCTTTCTATAAGCTCGTCACAATCGTTTTTTGTATTATTTACACGAAGATACAGCTTATGCGGTTCGAGAGATCTTGCCAAAAATGCGGCTGCTCTATCTTCACCATACTGATCAATAAGACGCTTTGCAAGTTCTGCCGAACATGAGTATTTAACGCAAAACTGCTGAAGGCTGTCAGATGGGAGTGCGAATTTCTTATCGTCACGGATAAAGTTTCTCAAAACAGCGTTGACAAACGGCGCTGCGCTTTTTTTACCAAGCTGTTTTATCAGCTCAACGGATTCGTTAACAGCTGCATTATCCGGAACAGAATCCATATATAAAAGCTGATATATTCCCATGCGCAATGTATCGAGAGTTTGAATATCGAGTTTCTGTAAAGTCTTTGTACTATACAGAGAAATAATATAGTCAAGTGTTGCTTTTCGCTCGATAACACCGTAGAAAAGCCGTGAAATAAATGCTTTATCCCGTGATGAAACATCAGAACTCTGCAAAACTCCGTCCAGCGCAAGGTTTGAATATGCACTTTTTTCAAGCTTCTCAAGAAGCCCAGAAACGATATATCTTGCAGATTTCATATTTTCTGTCATTCTCCCAAAGGAAAAATGAACTCCTTTCCGGCGTTTTTAGTTTTATACTAATTCCAAATCGTTCTATAGACAAAGCCGACAGATAGAATAATCCAAGTCAAGGAAAGCGACCGCAGGCAGGCTGTCGCCTGTCAAGGGAGCTTGACGCAGAATTGGATTATTATATCCGAAGATTTGTCTATAGGTTGATTTGGAATTAGTATTATAGATCAACTTGGAATTATCGGCGTCTGCTGTTTGAGAGCAGGATAAGCCTCAGCAGCGTTGTAAGTGCTGAAAACATTGCGGCAACGTAGGTCATGGCAGCAGCGATAAGAACCTTTTTAGCCATTTTGTTTTCGTCATTTTCAAGAATAAAGCTGCCTTCAAGTATACGAAGTGCTCTTCCGCTTGCATTGAACTCAACCGGCAGGGTTACAAGCTGGAACAATACTACTGCGATATAAACAATGATGCCGATATCAATAAGGAAACCTAACGAACGACTGAAAAGCAGTCCGATAAGAACAAGCGGCATTGCTGCCTGCGAACCGATCTGTGCGACCGGTAAAATAGCGTTTCTTATCTTTATCGGAGTATAACCGACAGCGTGCTGGATAGCATGACCTGTTTCATGTGCAGCGACTCCGACCGCAGCAACTGATGTGCTGTTATATACCGAATCGGAAAGACGGACAACGTTTGTCCGTGGGTCATAGTGATCGGTAAGCTCACCGCTTATGCGTTCTATCTGAACATCATAAAGTCCGTTTTCGTCAAGTATCTTTCGTGCTGCCTCTGCGGCGGTAACTCCTCGTCTGTTACGGACCTGACTGTATTTTTTAAACGTTGATTTTACCATGCACTGTGCGATAAGAGCAAATATCAGCGCAGGGATAACCAGAATATAGGTAGGATCGTAAAACATAATTTCTCCTTTCACATTAAGCAATACTTCAAGAAAGAACTTCTCCCTTTGCAACAGGTTTTCCACGAAGATAGTCAGCAGTTTTCATGCGTTTTCCACCTTCCGCCTGAACTTCAAGGAAAGTAACAGTATTACCGTCACCGCAAGCGACTG
The DNA here is from genome assembly GCA_051881735.1 of Oscillospiraceae bacterium. Taxonomy (GTDB): domain Bacteria; phylum Bacillota; class Clostridia; order Oscillospirales; family Ruminococcaceae; genus UMGS363. The sequence continues at coordinate 2,643 of JBJEQL010000329.1, read as the reverse complement.
TAAAGTTCTTTTCATTTACAACAGTTCCCGGAGCAGCATTGGAAGTTTCGCCTGTCATCTCGGACTTGTATATCTTCAGACGTTTTCCGTTATAAACTGCATTTGCGCAGGGCGAAGCCGAAAGTCCGCATATCTGCTTGTGGATTTCAAAGGCAGGACGAGTAAAATCTATCGGACAAAGATCTTTCGTTATCATTGCGGCATAATTTGAGAGAGAATCATTCTGCGGGATTGGTGTAATGTTATTCTGCTTTACAGCTTCAATTGTATCAAGTAAGAGCTTTGCACCCATTTCGGAAAGCCTGTCATGCAGTTCTGACGCAGTTTCGTTTGCGCCTATCTCCGTTTTTGCGGAAAGAAGCATATCTCCGGTATCCAGGCCCTCAGCCATAAGCATTGTCGTAACGCCGGTTTCCTTTTCACCATCAAGGACAACACGCTGGATAGGTGCAGCGCCACGGTATCTTGGAAGAAGCGAAGCATGGACATTTACGCAGAAATGCTTCGGCATGTCAAGTATCTCTTTAGGGAGAATTTTGCCGTAAGCAACGACCACTATCATATCGGGAGCAATATCCTTCAAAACTTTGAGAGCCTGTTCAGCATCCTCGCCTTTTTTCAGGCTGGTCGGCTGATATACCGGAATATCATACTGTAAAGCTGTTTCCTTAACAGGCGTCGGCAGAAGCTTCATTCCTCTGCCCTTCGGCTTATCCGGCTGGGTGAAAACAGCAGAAACAGTTTCACCGCTTTCAACGAGTGCTTTAAGACATGGAACAGCAAAATCGGGCGTTCCCATAAAAACTATATTCATAAACATTCCCCTTTCGGAAAATCAAGCGTCCTCTAAGTCCTTAGGGTCAACCATTTCATCTGCAAATTCAATGAAAAGATGTCCGTCAAGGTGGTCAAGTTCATGGCAGATCGCTCTTGCGAAAAACTCTTTTGCCTTTATTTCGATAGGATTGCCTGCACGATCCTGCGCCTTTACAGTAACATTCATCGGACGCACAACATATCCCCAATCATCCGGACAGGAAAGACAGCCTTCGATCCCTCTCTGCTTGCCCGATTTCTTGACGATCTCGGGGTTAACAAGTTCAACAAGTCCTTCACCAACATCAATAACGACTGCTCTGCGGAGAATTCCAACCTGAGGAGCGGCAAGACCTACGCCCTTTGCCTTGTACATAGTTTCTGCCATATCATCGAGTAAAATTCCGAGTTTTTCATCAAATTTTTCGACCGGTTTACATTTCTTGTGAAGAACGTCTTCTGATTTTTTTACAATATTTCTGAGTGCCATATAATCTCTCCTTATATGCTGATATCGCCGTTTATATCTATATATGCTCTGACATTTGCGAACTCACGAAGCTTTGCACAGCTTTTATATACATCGCCGATAAAGCTTCGGAAAGCCGAGCTGTTTTTGCATTTTATAATAATTCTGTATCTGTATCTGCCGTTGAGCTTTTCATATGTACAGCGTGACGGTTCAAGAACAACAAGCGGCATATTGATCTTTTCCTTGTCGATCTTTTCCTTTATCAAACGCATAAAACACATCGAAGCTGTCTGCGCACAGCTGTCAATTTCGGATGAAAGCTCGATAAGGCAGGTATCGCAGAATGGAGGATAGATAAGTGCCTTGCGCATTTCTATCTCCTGACGGTAGAACTCTTCATAATCCTGCTTTGCGGCAAGGTTTATAACGTAATGCTCGGGAACAAAGGTCTGAATATACGCTCTGCCCTGCTTCTCCCCTCGTCCGCAACGTCCTACGACCTGCGTAAGCAGAGAAAATGTTCGCTCGTAACTTCGGAAATCGCCCGAAAAGAGTGCCTTATCAATCGTAACAACTCCAACAAGGGTTACATTCGGAAAATCAAGACCCTTAGCAATCATCTGAGTGCCGAGCATGATATCATATTCGCCATTTTCAAAAGCTTTGAAGCTTTTTTCATAAGCAGTTCGTGAATAGGTCGTGTCAGCGTCCATACGAAGCAGTCTTGCTTTCGGAAAAAGCTTTGCGACCTCATCCTCGACCTTCTGCGTACCAAATCCTGTCTGTTTTATATGATTTTTTCCGCAGTTTGGACAGACAGTTATCATATTCTCAATATGTCCGCAGTAGTGGCAGACAAGCATATTATTGACTTTATGATAAGTAAGCGGAACACTGCAGTTCGGACAGGTCACGGTTTGCTTACAGTCACAGCAGCTTATGAACGTATGATAACCTCTTCTATTGAGAAGAAGAATACTCTGTTCTCCACGTTCAAGATTGATCGAAAGCTCATCGACAAGCCGTTCGGAAAGAATTGCCGAATTGTCATAAAAACCCTCTGTTGCAAGGTCAATAATCTCAACATCGGGAAGTTTATTCTGTGAATAGCGCTGTTTCATTGTAAAAAGCTTATACCGTCCTGTCTGCGAAAAGTAATAACTTTCAACAGACGGTGTTGCCGATGCCATGAGCAGCAGAGCATTATGCGTTACACAGCGTTTTTTTGCGATATCCTTTGCATTATATCGAGGTGATGACTCGGATTTATAGGTTTGCTCTCCCTCCTCGTCCATAATGATAAGTCCGATATTATCAAGGTGAGCAAAAATTGCGCTTCGTGTTCCGACAACGAT
>JBJEQL010000328.1:0-1963 GCA_051881735.1 Oscillospiraceae bacterium | reverse complement strand
CATATAAATATGTTTTTGGGAGAATAGGGGGACAAAATGAAATATATACATAAGCTGTCGGAACTTCCGAATGAACTGAACTTCGGCGGAAAAGCCGAATCGTTGGATAAACTGATGAAAAACGGAATGAACGTACCGAGCGGATATGCGATCGCAGCAGAAGCTTTTGAAATCGGAATGCTTTGCAAAGATGCCCAAACGGAGCTTGCCGAGCTGATAAAAAATCTTCCGACAAAATATAGATACGCAGTTCGTTCTTCCGCTGTCGGCGAGGACGGAACAGCGGATTCCTTTGCAGGAGCGTATGATACCGTGCTTGATGTTGCTGCGGATATGATTTCGGATGCCGTAAAAAAGGTTGCCGATTCTGCCCGTAATGCACGTTCGGACGTTTATGCGCAAAGCAGAGGAACCGAAAGGGGCAGCATAGGAGTTGTCATTCAGCGCTTTATTTCTCCGCAGTTTGCAGGGGTGCTTTTTACCGCCGACCCTATGACTGCAGGAACAGGCTTTATGTCGGGCAGCTATGTTCATGGCGTCGGAGAAGCCTTGGTTTCGGGAGAAAAATGCGACGGAAGCTTTCGAATAAATGCCGTGAAATACAGCTACGAAGGCCCCGAAGAGCTTGAAGGATATGCAAAGCAGCTTTATAATAAAGCCAAAAAAGCAGTTCGGATATTCGGCTGTCCGCAGGATATCGAATGGGCTATTGAGGGCGGCAGGCTTTATATTCTTCAATCCCGTCCGATAACGACATTGTTCCGCAACGACCGTGACCGATTTCTTATAAACGATTCGCTCTGCGGAGATTTCTTGCTTTCAAAAACCAATGTCGGAGAGATATTTCTTCGCCCCGTTTCCCCTGCAACATACGGTATGATAAGCAAAATCACCGATTTTCTCGGCATACCGCTGATATCAAATGTCTGCGGTCAGCTTTACTGCAATATAAGCGGAGTATGCTCCGTGATCGCTTCATTCGGTATAAAAAAAGAAAAGGCTTTTTCAATGATATCAGATATTGCAGGAGGAATACCCGACAGCTCCGACATACCGCTGTTCCCCTATGATAAAAAAATACTGCTGAAAAAGTTCAAAAACATCATCTTCAATTCTTCGCCGAAAAAGAAGGGCGGCAAGCTCAAAGGAGATATCCCAAATGAAATAAACCGTATGGGTATGGATATCGTTGAAGAGATACACCATATATCTTCACCGCAGGCACTTTATGATTTCTGGGATGAACGCTGCACGCCTTATATGACCTCCGCTTTGAGCGGAATAGTAACGGGATTATCGGTAAAACCGCTGCTTTCGACTCGAAAGAAGCTTGAAGCAGTATGCGGTGCAGAGCTTGCGGACCGTCTTCTGTCCTGCCGTGCCGATGACGGAGCGCCCGAAAGTCTTGGTATGCTCCTTGCGCTTGAGGACGTGATCAACGGCAGGCTCTCAAAGTCGGAATACACGGCAAGATACGGTCACCGTCATACCGATGAAATGGAGCTTTCGATGCCCTATCCGTATGAAAACCCCGATTTTCCCGATAACGTTATCAAAGAATATAAGGAATCGGGTGCGGATGTCATGATGATGAAAGCGTCCTGCGAAAAGCGAAGCCATGAAGCAGAGGAAGAATTCCTGCAAAAGTATCCGAAAAAAGCCGCTTGGCTCAGAAAGCTTTTGAACAAGTATTCGGCAGCAGTTTGCGGACGTGAAAGCATCCGCAGCAGCGCATTAAGGCTTTTCTGCGTTATCCGTGAATACCTGCTCAAAGCAGGCGAGCTGACAAACCTCGGCGACGATATTTTTATGCTTTATATTGATGAAGCAAGAGCGCTGCTGTCAGGCAAAGGCTGTGTTCCCGATAAGCTTGAGGAAAGAAAAAAGAACTATGCCCATCAGCTTGAAATGCCGAATTTTCCAAGCATTATACGAGGCAGATTTGTCCCCGAAGAATACAGCT
>JBJEQL010000327.1:0-1965 GCA_051881735.1 Oscillospiraceae bacterium | reverse complement strand
TGAAAAACTTTCTATCGGTAAAACATTCAAGCTTGAATACGGAATTGCAAAAATGGAAGGCAACAGCGTTTTATCCAAGCGTTTAAGCGGTGCGACCTGATGTTTTTGAGTAATTAGTGTTTTAAAGCAGAATATAATATATTGATTTTATACTTGAAAGGATGGATTTTGATCATGTCAAAAACAATTTTAGTTACCGGCGGTGCAGCAAGCGGAAAATCAAGATGGGCTGTTTCGTATTTTTCCGCCTGCGATTATGTGCTGTATATGTGTACTGCCGATACGATCGACGAGGACACAAAGCGCCGTATCGAATACGGAAACAAGCAGAATTATGTTGAATGGGACATAAGGGAAGGTGCAGATGAACCGCTGGTAGATCTTATCGAGGATCACAAGTTCATCATTTTCGACAGCCTTGCTTCATATACGTCTAAAATTATACATCGTATGTGTCCCGATACTTCAAAGCTTGATCAAGCTATGCAGAAGGAGATCGAGAAAAAAGTCATTCAGGATGTCACGGATATGTATGACAAGGTAATGGTAATGGACGGAAGCATGATCGTCATTACTGTTGAAACGGGCTTCTCAGTAACTCCCGAAAATCCTGAAAAGAGGGTTTTCCGTGAGATCATCGGAGCAGTTAACCAGCGTATCTCCAATATGTCAAACGAAGTTTATCTTTCCGCAAGCGGAATTCAGTTCAAGATCAAGTAAAATAACAGAAAGGATAATAATTATGACTTTTAAAGAATTTATCATGGAAGCAAGAGAACGCAAGGCATCCGATATCCATCTTACAGTTGGCGCTCCCACAGTTATCAGAGTAAACGGCGAGCTTCAGCCGTTCGGCAACCTCAGCGATACCGTTGTAAACCGCACGATCCTTTCAATTTTAACGGCAGATCAGGAGAAATATCTGACCGAGGGTCATGACCTTGATTTCAGCTTTGAGCTTGACAACGGCGCAAGACAGCGTGTTAACGTATTCCGTCAGAGCGGACGTCTTGCCTGCAGCATCAGACTTCTGAATTCCAATATCCCTACTCTTGAGGAGCTTAAGCTTCCGCCTGTTCTCACAACACTTGCACAGAAGAAAAGAGGACTTATCCTTGTTACCGGCCCAACAGGTTCCGGTAAATCGACTACTCTTTCCGCTATGATCGATTATATCAACAATAACCGTGCCTGCCATATCATAACTATCGAAGATCCTATCGAATACAGATACACTCCGCAGAAGGCAACTATCCACCAGCGTGAGATCGGCAAGGATATTGATACTTTCAGCAATGCTCTCAGAAGTGCACTTCGTGAAGATCCGGACGTTATCCTGCTTGGAGAAATGCGTGACTATGAAACAATTTCCCTTGCGATGACCGCTGCCGAAACAGGACATCTTGTGCTCGGTACTCTTCATACATCGAGCGCAGCTCAGACGATCGACAGAATTATTGACGCTTGTCCTGCACATTCGCAGGAGCAGGTCAGAGCACAGCTTGCCAATATGATCCAGGGCGTTATCGCTCAGAACCTCGTTCCTACAGCTGATAAGCAGGGTCGTGTTGCGGCTCTTGAGATCATGCTTGGCACAGATGCTATCAAGAACCTTATCCGTACAAACAAGATCCCACAGATCGAATCCACAATGCAGTCAAGCTCACGTCAGGGCATGAGTACTATTAACGATTCGCTCGTTAAGTATTACAAGCGTGGAATTATTTCATACGAAACTGCAATGGAATATTGTAATGATAAGACAGAAATGGAAAAGGCTATTAATACTGCTTCCGGATTCTAAGAAATATTCACTCCGTATTTTCGAGAGTGTTCGTTTTGCGCTGACCGACAATTCTAATGAGATTGTCGGTCAGATTTGCAGACGGGTATTTTCAGAAAAGACTTGTTTAATACTAATCTTTAATCAACCTATAGACAAATCCTCGGCTATAATAATTCCAC
>JBJEQL010000326.1:6110-7587 GCA_051881735.1 Oscillospiraceae bacterium | reverse complement strand
CATGTCATCAGACCTGTTTCTATCATAAGAAATTGTTTGCTGAAAGAGGGTATGATATTTCTTACACAGTCCGTGCAGATTATGAACATTTTCTTTGGTGCTACTTTGTAAAGGTCACTTTAGGAGCTTCGGAAACTGTATTTACGGTATCCTGCGCCGAAGCAATAGCCGCCGATGAAGCCGAAGCAAGCTGTTGTGCTGCCATAATATCTGCCAATTCTGCATCGTCTGCCGAAATGTCAAGCAATCTTGCAATTTCGTTTATGTTTTCTACTCGTGCGGCAATGTTTTTTCTGACATTAAGCAAATACTGTATGTATTCATTTGCGCCTGCTCCTACCCAACCGCTTTCAACGGCAGATATTATGGTGTCGATCTTGGCAGCCTCCTGCGCAATCATTTCTGCCGCCGAACGCAGAGCAGAAGCTGCCTCTCTCACATCCGAAACATTATAATCTATCAAAATGATCCCCCCTTATTTATTTTTAAAAATATTGGCAGTTCCAAGCTTTTCAACATTGCTTTGAACCTTGTCATCGGCAGATGAAAGTATTGCTATCGCCGAATCAAGACTGTTAATGTTAGTATTGATCCTTCCGACAAGCTCGTTGGAGCTTTTCATTAGCTGCGCACAGCTTTCAAAAAATTTGTCAGCAGCAGCTCCGCTCCATACGGATTGCGCTTCGGAAATAACTCCGGTCACATGCTGAGTTGTGTTTTCAACCGATGAAGAAACCTTTACAAGCCGTGACCTGACATCTTTCATCTGCGATTCGTCAAATTTAACCGTTCCTTGGTTAACATAATTTGCAATGCCGTTAAGCATATCATCCAATCCCATATAATCACTCCTTTACAGTAACTTCATGATCTTTTGCCTGATCTCATTTTCGCAGGGCTCATAGCATTGCGAAATAATTGATTCAAGCTGCTGAATAAGTTCGGCATATTTATTGATGATCTCATTGATTTCACCTGCGCTGGCAGCAGTAACATTAAAGTATCTGTAACCTGCCTTGCCCTGCCAGTCGTTCAGAAGACTGAAACTAATTCCGGTCAGTATCTCTTTCTCTTCCGACAGAGCGTCATGCGCCTGCTGAAGCTTCTGTTTAAGCTGTAAAAGCGCTTCGATATCCCAGTTGTGAATTGTTTCGCTCATTTTATCCATCCTTTCGTGTTTCATTAATCAAATTATATTTTGTTTTTGCTGTTTTGTGTTACCCGGCTGACGAAATGCAGGGTTTGGGGTGTGAAATACTGCAAATATATTCACATTAAAATTAAGCTGCAAGGTTTATGCCGTAATCATTTTTTATCTGCTCAACGAATTTGGACGATACACCTACTTTCACATACTTAATTTTATCGGAAACTGTATGTTGAACATCCGGATCATGCGAATATGTGTGCTTCTCTCCATCACCGTATTCATGAACACTTTCATATAATTCCCCATTAGAATTATATCTATATGTGT
>JBJEQL010000326.1:0-6010 GCA_051881735.1 Oscillospiraceae bacterium | reverse complement strand
GCTTGTCTCCATAACTGTATTCATAAACATGTTCATATAATTCCCCATTAGAATTATATCTATATGTGTGCTTGTCTCCATAACTGTATTCATAAACATGTTCATATAATTCCCCATTAGAATTGTATCTGAATGTCTGTACTTCGTCCCATTCATCTTCGCTGTTGCCATATTTGCTCTTACGGTATTCTTTTACTCGTCTGCCATCGGAATCATATTCATATTTCTCGTGATAATCATTGGAAATCCACTCTGTCTTATTTCCGCTGCTTTCGTACATTGTTTCAGAAAAAATAGAATATTCGGTATCGGTAAGGGTATATGTTTCCTTGATTCTGTTGCCTGATGAATCATATTCCCATTTCCATTCCTGTTGGTTTGAAGAATCAAAGTTATCTATGCAACTTATGCAATTATTATTTGAATCATATTGCCATTCGGTATTAAAATTTTCTTTGCCATCCGGAGTGTACTGAATATGTTTTACCTTATTTCCGTTATTATCATAAAAATATTCACATCGCAGAGTATCATTTTCCGTAATATAACTTAAAAGTCCATTTTCATCATAATAATACTCTTTTATTCTAACCGCTTCGTTGTCACTATTATAAACAGTACATTTTACCAGCTTGTTTTCAGAGTCATACTCATTTTCGGCACGTGTTTTAATACTTCCGTCTTCGTCATAATATGTTACTTCAGGATTTGCGCAATTATCCCAATCATTATTATCACTGTCAAGATGAAAATTTAAAAAGAATGAATCATTATATTTACTAACAAATATTGATACAGGACCATAACTTTCACCGTTTACTTCAAACGGTAATTCATCAGGAACGATATAAATTATACTACAGAATTCCGCTTGTGAACTTTGTACATTGATTTCATACCCCTTATCTGTGTAAATATGCTCCATAAAACCATATTCATTATCTGAACTGTCAAAGAATGCGATCGGAATACTGATCTCAATCATTTCATCAATAAATGTTCCTGTTTCGAGAGCTTCAGTTGTCTTTTCGGTAGTAACCTCTGCCTCATCATTTACATCTACACCCAGCAACTCATCCAACTTCTCCTTGATCCTCTCATCTCCCGTCAAATCATAACCACGCTTAAGAGCGTCAACCGCACTATCGGTATCACCCAAACCAATATAAGCCTCAGCAAGTCCGATATAAGCGTCAGCATTTTTCGGCTCGATCTCAATAGCCTTGTTAAATTCGATAACAGCCTTGTCATAGGAAAGCTCTATCAGATACTTGTTACCCAAATCAATAAACTTTTGGGCTTTTTCCGCTGCCCCTTGCGATGATGAAAGCACCGTAAGTATTCCCGAAACAAGCACCGTGACTGCTATTGCTATGTAGATAAATATTCTCGTTTTCTGTTTCATTTTGTTTACCCCTATATTATCATCAAAATATCTCCGCCCGTAATGCCATTTTCAGCAAACGACATTTCAGGGTTAAGAACACTTCCCGTCCTTGCACTGATAAGCGATACACCATGCTCAAAAAGCTTTTCATTGCTCTCAAAAAGACGTATTTCATTCAAGATCTTCTTGATTCCTTCTCCGGCACTAAGTTTTTTTGAGATTTTGAACTCATAGCTGTTTGATGTTGCCGCACATTTGATCTCAACTAAAATCTTATCCATTATCATCACCACCGTTTAAATAAACTGTTTCCCATATAAAAAATCCGTTTTCATTTAGCCATTCGGAAAGCTCGTCCTCTCTTTCAAACGGACAGAGCATAATTTTTTTGCTGTATAGATCATCAATAAGCAAAATTGAGATATGATCCTCGATATAAGCAGTAAATTTTCTTTTGCAATTGCCTAAAAATAATTTGCAGGCTCTGCTCATGCGGTTAATCATCATAGCAATTCCGCTGTTTACGGTAATACCGTTACTGCTTAGGTTTACAAACCCTTTTCCCGAAAGTGACGCTATTGATGAAGCATATTTCTCATCATCAAACGGGTCATTGTCGAACTGGTGCTTTGACAGCACTTCTGCATTCAATAGCCTGCACAGCAGCTTTATTTCATTTTCGGAAAAAATATATGATATCATTTTTGTATCTTCCTTTCTGAAAAAGCTTGCTGCAGCTGCTCTTTATACGTTCTTGAAACATAAATCACCGAACCATCCGAAAGCGTAACTGTCATTTCCTTATAATCAATAACTGAAATATGCGAAATATTGACAATATAGCTTTTATGTATGCGCAGAAATTCATCGGGAAGTTTTTCGATAACCTCGCCGGCAGGCATATAAAACTCAAATGCCTGACCAGCGGTTCTGAGGATCATTTTTTTGTTTGCAGTTTCAAAATACAATATAGAATCCGTATTTACCGAATATTCTCTTGAACGAATCTTAAATCTGAACTGAGTTCCTGTTTTATTGCTGCATCTTCTGTAGTCGGCATAAATATCATCTAATATCTTTTCGGCAGGTTCATATTCGGCAGGCTTCATTAGTATTCCCGAAGGTCTGAACAACGCAGAAATACTGTTCATTATGTCATTAATGCTCTCCGCAATCAGCACCGTGTAATTATCCGCATTTATCAGACGTATCTTATCCGAAAACATACCGATCTGTTCGCAGCTTTTAACCATATAAAGCGAAATCTGATCGCTGAATTTAAACTCTATGGGAAGATTTGTATAAGTATAAAGCTCTGAGTCGGTGTTATGCACAATTGAATACTTTATGCATATCTCTTGAAGCCGTTTCAAATGAATACTGTCGGGTTCAAAAATGTAAATATCAAGCATATTAATTCTCCGGTACAAACACAGTAACAACACTCTTATTTTCAACACAATATCCGATGTTGCTGCCTAATTCCTTCATCTTATCTGCAGGAGGTATGTTGATTTCAAGTGCATTTTGTTCAATTGTTTTTCCTCCAAGATGGATCCCGTGATTTTCTGACTTGAAAACTCTTGATGTTTCCGAGTATGTCTTGTGAGTGCTGTCATAACCTGCAAAGAAATGAACAGCATGATTTTTTCCTTCTTTAAGGAAATACTCAATAAGCTCGCAGCTGCCTCTGTCAAAAGGCGGATTGTAAATAGCTTCACAGAATTTTGTCATATCGTCAATAACAATAAACAATCTTCCGAATTTCTTGGCAATATACTCATCTCTTGACAGTCCCGCATTATCGCTGTTCCAATCAGCAACAGCAGCATTTCTTTCCGAGAATTCTTTATGCAAAAGCTTTACAAGTTCCTGTATCTCATCAGTATTGCTGTAAACATATTCAGCCTTATTCTCAAATTCAACTGCATCATTAAGCTTTACAATGCCAAGCGAGATATTGTTTTTTTCAGCATAGGTGCCGATATTCTTCATTACTAAGCTGATACCGTTCATCATACTGCTGCTTATACAATAACAGTAGAAATCAGCAAACGATATATTATACGGTTCAAGATTTTCAAAATTATATCCGATAGTCAAAGCGTTGCTTTCATTGCAGACTTCAAGAAGATCATTGAATTTAACGTCAGGTGAAATGAATGGGATCACTTTCGCATGATTATAATCTGCATATTTATGATTGATATCAGAAAACAACTTTTTAAGATTTGCAGAACGTTCGAATTCGTTTTCTCCGTAAATCGGCAAAGCAGTTTGATATTCAAGAACAGAACCTTCGGAAACGGTCAGTCCTCGTCCACTTACAGAAACCGGAACATATTCTGGAGTTCTGCCAATATATTCACTATATTCACTCTTTTCAGCCAGATGCAATACGATAGAACTGTTTATATAATTTCTTAATTTGTATTTGAGTTCGGAAGAATTATTTACTGTGATAATTGTTTGAATACCGTACTTTGTACCCTCATGTACCAGTTTAATGAGGATATCAATATACTTTTCATAGCTTTCCGAAAAAGCACAGAAATTATCAATTACAAGCAGTATAAGAGGAAGTGAGTTCAGTTTAACATACTCATTATAACTGCCCACGTTTGAGTTTCCGAAAAGTATCCTTCTTTCCTCAATAATATCAAACATAAGCTTAAGCAGTCTTTCAACAGCATCATTTTCTTCTTCGAACACAACTCCGCCGCAATGCGGAAGGTTTCTGAATGTTTTGAATGTACGGCTTGAAAAGTCCATTACATAAAAATTGACCTGTTCGGGAGTGTACTTTTTAACAATGGATACCAAGAGCGTTTGCAGCAATGTGGTTTTTCCGCTTCCTGACGCACCTGCAATTTTAAGATTGCTGCAGCACGAAATATCAATAGCTGCAGGGTATTGCCGCTGCTTTTCATGATTATCTATAATACCGTAGACTGCGGTTATTCCGTTGTGATTATTCATATCACCGTGTTCAATATCGTCAAGTATGATTTTCCGATCAAGCGCAGGAAGCCACAGAGGCTTTGCAGAATTTATCTTATATTGTGCCGAAACAGTTGAAATATATTTGACTGCTGCTTCAAGCTCAGTTTCTGCATTACTGTCTGATTTTCTGTTATGAATGACCGAGTTGTTTCCGTCAATGTCAATCATTACTGCCTCGCTGTCGGCAGCAGAAACAAACTTATCTTTTGGAATATATCCCTCGCCCGAATAACCTGACTGAAAAAGTTCAAATATTTCATCATTTCCGACCTGAAGATATGCTCTTCCGGCTTCTGTAATATATGCAGCGTCAGAACGTTTGAGCATACTTGTACTGTCCTGCTTGTCCTGAACACGCAGGCAGATCTTGAAACGTGAATTGCTCCATATCTCATCATCAACTACACCCGAAGGCTTTTGTGTAGCGAGAATAAGGTGTATGCCAAGACTTCTGCCCACACGAGCTACAGAAATAAGCTCACGAATAAATTCCGGCTGCTCTTTTTTCAATTCAGCAAATTCATCGGATATAATCACAAGATGAGGGATAGCTTCATCAGCTTTACCTTCACGATAAAGCCTTGAATAAGTATCTATGTGATTTACCTTGTATTTTCCGAAAACAGTCTGACGGCGCTTGATCTCGCTTTTAAGCGAACTGCATGCTCTTCTTGTAATACTTCTGTCAATTTCACCGTTTGCTTCATCGGATAAATTCGTGATCATTCCTGCAATATGCGGCAATCCGTTAAAAACATTTGCCATTCCGCCGCCCTTGTAATCTATAAGAACAAAAGTTATATCATCCGGACTGTAATTCATGGCAAGCGAAAGAATAAACGTCTGCAGAGTTTCACTTTTGCCGCTTCCGGTCGTGCCGGCTACAAGTCCGTGAGGGCCATGTTTTTTATCATGGATATCAAGAAATACGGGGCGGCTGCCAATCCCCTCTCCGATAAGCGCTTTCAGTCCCTCGTAAGAACGATTCTCCTTATAATGCCTAATCAAATCCCAGCTTTCAATTCGTCCTATTCCAAGCATTTCAAAATATCCAACATTGGAAGGAACTTCACCCGTGCTGATCTCATTTACATAGAATCCGCTGATTTTTCTTGCAAACAATTCAGCATCTTTTGTTTTTATCATATCAAAGCTGATTTTGTTTTCTTCTGTTATTTCGCCGTCAAGAAGATAAAAGCCCTGAAAATCATCGGAACATTCAATAATTGCTTTGCATTCGTTCGGCAGCTTATTCATCTCACCGTAAAGAAGAACAAAAGTTACCCCAAGATATTCTTGTGAAGTCATATATCTGCTGAGTATGCTGTTCTGCATGATGTCCGCCGCCGAACAGAAAATAACAATATGCGGAATGATCATACCTTTATTTTCAGAAGAGAGTTCAGCTCTGTGACCCAGTTCCGCCGAAATCGCATACATAACATTTTCAAGCGAGGTATCTCCGCAGCCAACAAGACGCAGCTTGTCCTTCTGAAAAAGCGTGTGAGGAAGCCACTTCACCCATGAATACAGATTCATTTCCCAAGTATTCATAATAAATCCGATTTTAACGTCCGTATAGCAATGAAGTGCAGCTATCTGACATACCATGCTGTTTGC
>JBJEQL010000325.1:0-1998 GCA_051881735.1 Oscillospiraceae bacterium | reverse complement strand
ACCCGACTATGTTCGTTGCGATAACCTATACGCTGTTCTTCGGAATAATGTTCGGCGATGTAGGTCACGGTCTGGTCATTGCTCTGCTCGGCGCTCTGCTTTGGAAATTCAAGCGTTTTTCGCTTGGCCCGATACTGACCCGTGTGGGAATTTCGGGTGCTGTTTTCGGACTTATCTACGGAAGTGTTTTCGGCTTTGAGCATCTGCTCGACCCGGTATATGAAGCGCTCGGAATAAGCTTCCTGCCGTTCAGGGTAATGGAAAACGTTACGACTATCCTTATTGGCGGAATTGTTATCGGCGTATTGATAATGTTCATCTCGATAATGATAAACATTGTCACGGGCATAAAAAACAAAGAGTATGAAAGCGCTCTTTTCAGCAACAACGGTATCGCAGGATTTGTTTTCTTCGGTTCGATACTTGTCGGTGCAGTTTGCGAGCTGTTTGGAATCCATATCGTAAATACCGCTTATGTATTGATACTCATTATCCTGCCGCTTATTGCGATGTTCCTTCGTGAACCGCTGTCCTGCTGGGTCCGTGGAAAGAAATTTCACATGGAAGGCGGCGTAGGCGATTTTATTGCAGCCAACTTCTTTGAAGTTTTCGAGTTCCTGCTCGGTTATGCAACGAACACGCTTTCGTTCGTCCGTGTAGGCGGCTTTGTTCTTTCCCATGCTTCAATGATGCTTGTTGTTATGGCTCTTTGCGAGCAGGTTTCGGCAGGCGCTGTTCCGATAGTTGTTGTTATCGGTAACATCTTCGTAATGGGGATCGAGGCTCTTCTCGTAGGTATCCAGTCACTCCGACTTGAATTTTACGAGATATTCTCACGTTTTTATACGGGCGGCGGAACACCGTTTACACCCGTTAAAATTAACTATGATGAAACCATAGAATAAGAATTTTGGAGGATTTTGTTATGTTGTATGCTTTTTTACTTCCCGCAGTTGTTCTTGCGCTTCTTTTTGTTCCTGTTGTTATCGCTATCAAGAAAAAGAAGGGTGAAAAGTCCATTAAAAAGGCTTTTGCCGCTAATATCTGCTCATTCTTTGCAGTAATGCTTATATGTGCTGCTCTTCCTCTCGGAATGAAAGCTTCTGCCGATAATGAAGAAACTGCTGCTCCGACATCAGCTGTTTCCGAAGAAGCAGCCGAAGAAGGAAGCTCCGATACAAGCGGACTTCTCTATATCGCATCTGCACTTGCAGTAGGTCTTGGTGCTATCGGCGGCGGTATCGCTATCGCTGCAGCTGCTCCTGCTGCTATCGGTGCTGTAAGCGAGAACCCTAAGACTTTCTCAAACGCACTTATCTTCGCAGCACTCGGTGAAGCCTGTGCGCTTTACGGCTTCGTTGTTGCACTTCTTATGCTCTTTATCTAACACTGATCATTGATCAACCTATAGACAAATCCGACATCTATAACCCAGCTACTCGTCGTCAAGCTCCCTTGCAAGGCAGCAAGCCTTGCTGCGGTCGCTTTCCTTGATTGGCTTGTGTTCTATCTGCCGCCTTTGTCTGCAGAACGATCAAAGATCAGCATGAGTCTTTTGGCGGAAAGGAGGACGTACAGTATGCGTCTGTATCTTATAAGCGATAATGTTGATACTCAGATGGGAATGCGCCTTGCAGGAATAGAGGGAGTGGTCGTTCATGACGCTGCCGAGGTCAAAAAAGCGCTTCTCGGAGCAATGGACAACAAGGATATTGCTGTTATACTTATGACGGAAAAGCTTGTGCGGCTTTGTGAGGAGCTTGTCTACGATTTGAAGCTCAACCGTAAATCACCGCTTATTGTTGAAGTTCCTGACCGACACGCCACATCTAATGTTACCGAAAACATATCGAAATATATTGAATCCGCGATCGGATTGAAGCTTTGAACCTCTGAAAGGATTTTAAATTATGGGTACAGAAAACGAAAAGCTGCAGAAATTTATCTGCGCCGTCAATGATGAGATTGACGAAAAGGTTTCGGCGATCCTTGATGACG
>JBJEQL010000324.1:0-7759 GCA_051881735.1 Oscillospiraceae bacterium | reverse complement strand
GTAACGATTAATTTCGACCCAACAAATGCCATTCAAGTGAATTCACTTAAATTACCTAAATGGCACGTAAGACAACAATTATTTTATAATTTATAATCTATTATATCATATACAATCACAAAATGCAATAGATATTGACAAAATATTGACAATTGAACATAAGATTTTTTGTTTTATGGACACGGTATTTTAACGAGTGAATTATTCTTCTCCAAAATATTAACAAACTATTGTAGGGGACGGTTTTCCCGTCCTGTTGTCACCAATACCGTTCAAAAAACGAGACGAGCGACCCGTCCCATACAGTAAAATACGCCAGTTACGACCATATTTTCATAAAAATTTCATTGTTTGTTTACTCATTGAAATACCGTGGTTTAATGGATCATTTCGATTGACATTATTTAAAAAAAGTGTTAGTATAAAAGAGTATAGATTTAGACTTTTTACATTAGAGAAGGCTTAGATTAAATATAGGATGAATGGAACGATCGTGTAATATTTCACAGCAGAGAGCCTTATCTGTATGCATCCATAATTTTCTTGAAACATATCTCAGCGAATAAACATAACTTGTCATATACTGTAATTTGGGCAAAAATACGCGGAATTGTTTTATTTATGTCTGATTTTATCATAGAATTCATGCATCTAAAATGCGTAAAACTTTTCAAAGCAAGCTTTTACGCTTTTTTGTGTTTGATTAACAGATATTGCTCAGTTCATTGGGGGGAGAAATAATATGCCCGAAAATAAATATGAAAAATATAAACTGGATTTTTCTAAAGAAGGAATACAAAAAAGCAAAACATTCCGCATTTCTACCGGATTTAAGAATCTTGACAAGCTTATCCAAGGCGGACTTAGTGCTGAGCTTATCGTTCTCGGAGCAATATCAAGCCTCGGCAAATCCACATTTGCACTCCAGATGGCACAACAGATAAGTTCTCAGAAGATAAACGGCTGTCATATCCCCGTGATATATTTTTCATTGGAAATGTCAAAGCAGAATATCTCGCTGAAACTCTCTTCTATGACCGCTTTTCAGATGGTCAAAAAAGGGGCGGCATACGAAGAGGCTAAAAAGAAGGCTCTTTCTTCTCCGGAAATATCGGGAAAATATGTTGTTGAGGGAGAAAAGGAACTGCTTAGGGATGCTGCACTTGAAAAATGCAGTGAGGATACGCAGTCATTGTATATTATCGAAAGAGATAAGGATCACCTCAGCTTTTCCGCCGATTCCATTGCCGAAACGGTAAACGAGTTCATAAAATTAAACAACGGACTCCGCCCCGTGGTATTTGTTGATTATCTTCAGATCCTTTCATCATCAAACAACAGCTATGGAACAAAAAATGAACGTCAGATCGTTGATGAAAACATAACTCGTTTATGGCTTTTAGCAAAAGAAAAAAATATTCCTGTTTTCGTAATAAGCTCAGTAAACCGTGAAAGCTACAACAAGCCTATATCCTTCGCTGCATTCAAGGAATCGGGTGCAATAGAATTTACAGCCGATGTTGTTCTCGGTATGCAGTTTTCGGCGATCAGGGAAATGGACAAGGCTGCTCTCAAATCATTCAGCGCAGATGCAGAAAAACAGAACGACCCTCGCAGGCTTGAGATAATCGTTCTTAAGCAAAGATACGGAATGTGTGGAAATGATGTTTACTGCCGTTTCAATTATTATCCTGCGTACAGCTGTTTTGAAGAGGATGATACAAAGCCTGTCCGTCAATATTACGGAGGTTCGAATCATCGTTCGGGCAGGAATTCCAAAGCAGATGAAGGTGTTATCGATCTATGAGCGAATCAATAAAAACTGTTGGAATTAACAACACCAAGCTTGTAAATAAGCTCAAAGAGAATTGTGACAAGCTTTCTCCTGACAATGATTACCGAATATTTCTCGGAAGCGGAAAAACGGGAACTCCCATCATTTTCCGACTGTCGGGTTCGGAAGATGTAACTCTTTCCTTTATTGATTTTCTCATTCTCGATACTGCACAGCTTTTCTTTGAATGGCCTTTAACGGAAAAATACGGATACCGCTTCACCCTTCGCAAGTTCATAAAGGTTATGACTGGCGGAGAAAACGGCGATGAAAAATCCGAAGCTGCACAGATATCCCCAAAAAGGCTTGAATATATCCGTTCAAGAATTGACCGCCTTTCAAAGATAAAGATACACATTAATTTTACTAAGGAAAATGAGCGGATAGCCGAAAATGCAGACGTTGCTTCCCACTCAACAGGAATAATAGAAAACCCACTTCTCCCCGTAACGTATGATGCAGAAAAGAGAGAGTATTATTTCACATCGGATATTCTTCCTCTTTATGAATATGCTTCATTCAACAAGCAGGTGATCCGTGTTCCTGCCGAAGTATTTTTCTGTAACGGTGAGCTTACAAACACGGATATGAATCTTATCCTGAAGTATTACCTTATACACGAAATAGAGGTAATGACATACCGCAATGAACACGAAAGGAATTTCACGAGCAATAAAATATATTATTACAAGTCGGACAAGGAAGGATTGCTTCCTCTTCTCGGCTACACAAGAACCGAACATCCCGATGACCGCAGAAAAAAATTCGTGACCCGACCTAAGGTGCTTAACAAGCTCAGAAGCGTACATGAATCAGTTGTGAAAATACTGGAATGCTATAAAAAGCATGGACTTATTGAAAACTATCTGCCTGTTACGCTTTTTGACAACGGGGCGCCTAAGGGCGTTGAAATAATCTTAAAAAAGAGCAGACCCGAAAAGTGACTTTTGTCCTTTCCGAGTCTGCTTTTATTTTGGGTGGCAATTTTCCGCTAAGAATAGCTTTGCATAATCCGATATTAAGTCTGCATATTTGAAATAGACCTGTTTGAGTTCAGTATCAACTTCGTTATCCGCCTTTGTCAGAAATCTGCCGAGAACAGGCAGCATTCTTTCATAAATGATGCCGTAGTTTATTCCGAAATCAAGGTATTCATCCAGCAGCTTCGGGTCTTTCTCGATGAACTCAACGGGAACAAAAAGCGGTATCTGCCCTCGGGAAGATCCAAAGTATGTTACAGGTCCGAGATAGAGTACCTCAGGGTCGCTGATGACTGCAGGGTTGACATCAGACATACGCTGCAAAAGTTTATTATCAATGCGGTAAAAGCCATATTCGATTGTGTTTTCCATAGTATTAATCCTCCTTTGTTCGGGTTAATTTCACTCGCCCGTTATTCTCTGTTATCATCTGAAATTTTGTCAACAGCGCTCACGCTCCGTCTGTGGTTTTTCTGTTGAATAGTTCGGAACGGAGCAGCCGTTGTATGTATTTTCGGAAGTCTGCGTAAAGTCGGGTATGACTTTGTCAACAAGCTCTCCCTTTTCTCCTCGGGTGATAAGATATGCCTTTTCATTCGGCAGACACATCACATTCTCCACGGTTTTGAAAACCTTTGATGAAATGAACGAAGCTGTATCAAGGTCATTTCCTCCAAGATAGAGTATATGGTCGCAGCCGTTCATAATGGTAAGCGCCGCAGGCTTGGAGTAGAGCGTTTCAAGCTGACTTATGCTTTGCAGGATTATCGACACGGATATCTCTCTTGAACGTATTACCGAGATAAGCTTGTCGAAATCTGCAATATTCACGTTGGTCGCAAAGTCATCGAGAATTATTCTCACAGGAACATCAAGTCTGCCCGAAGGCTTGCTGTCTGCATCGCTGCACAAAATCTGAAAAGCCTGAGAATAGAATATGTTTATAACTTTGTCAAGCGAACGGTCGGTATCGCTGATGTTCAGAAACAGCACGCTTTTCCTTTTGCCGAGGTCGCTGATACGGAAATCGCCGTTCGCCGCAAACAGCTTTCTCGCATTTTCATAGTCAAAGATGTCAAGCGCGTTGGATAAGAACTGCTGAATACACGCCCATGTCTTGTCTGAGTTCATAATGCCTTTGAACATACGGTATTTACGCGCAGCAAAGCTGTCGGGGTGAAGCACAGACCATTCATCAAGGAATTTTACGCTTTTTTCCGAAGATGGCGCTGCGTCATACTGTTCGCACACCACCTTAAAAACATCGGAAACGGCAGGGAGATTTCTGTCTTCGGGGTCAAATGCTTCAAGAACGTAGGAGATAAGGCAGGCAAGCAGCGTTCTTGCCGAAGCAGGCCAGAACGTATCGTGCTTGCATACGGTATCGGGGATAATGGAATTCGCTATTGTCATAATGTCCTGTTCTTTGTATTTTTCTGTGCTTTCGTCAAAGCTTATATAGTCAAGGGGATTGTAGCAGGATACTCCATCGGGGTCCATGAAATCAAGAACATCGACCTTGAACCCGTTCTTCTTGAGAATGGGCGACAGCTTTTTGCAAAGGTTGCCCTTTGTGTCGGCAACAACCATGCTCGAATTCATTCTGAGCATATTGGGAATGACATACCCTGTTGTCTTGCCTGTTCCTGTCGCCCCGATAATGAGGTCATTGTTATTGAGTCTTGTTGCGTGGGTATCGTTCGAAATTTCCTTTCCCTTTGCGAGAATTCTGTTATTTGTTATAGTCATAGCTTGTCCTCCTTTTTAAATTGCGCAGCCTATTTCTGTTGCAAGCCCAAATTCAAGAGCTTCTTTTGCATCGAAATAGCTGTCAGTTTCTGTTTTCTTTCTGACATCCTTCATAGTCTTGCCTGTTCGTTCTGCAATGATTTCACAGAGCATATCACGCTTTTTGCTAAGGCTGTCAAGTTCCTTTTTTATCTCGTGCGGCTTCTGTCCCGAGTATGTCTTTTCGCCGTATGACGGGTCGTGTATCATTACTTCGCTTCTCGGCTGGATAACACGCTTATCTCCTGCAAGGAACAGAATTGCTCCCATACTGGCTGCCATTCCTACGCAGACTGTTTTCAGAGGTGATTTTAGAGAGCGCATCACATCATATATAGCAAGTCCGCTGTCCACGCAGCCGCCAGGCGAGCTTATGTAGACGGTAATTTCCTTGTCGGGTTCTTCATCAAGGATCATGAGCTGCTTGATTATATTGCAGTTCATTTCCGGTGTTATGCGCTCATTGATGAAAACCTTTCTTTCGCTGAAAAGAACATCGGATACTTCAAGTGCATCGTAGCCTCTCTGGGTCTCTTTTATTACTCTTGGTGTTGTCATAGTAAAACTCCTTCCTTTATTTTATCAATTATTATCTTCAAAATCTTTGAATATCTCATCTAAATCCGCCCAAAACTCCTCATCATCAAAAATGTCAAGACAAACCATTTTGATTTCGTCTTCGAACATATTTAAAAATGGTATTATTATAAGGCTGTTTACGATTTGGAATGACGCTTCCACGGCTTTGCTGAAATCTTTTTGCGGATAGAAGGTTTCTGCATTTATTGGATGCATTCGCTCTGCGATACGCAGCATCTGTCCTATGGTGATATTCGGGTCAGCCCCCAAATGCTCTTCATCAAAATCTACTATGTAGTTTTGGTTACAGTCGCTGAAAGACAGTATCGTCGACAGCACAGCGTTAAGGTCTTCCTCCATACCTATACTTTTATAGACATAGTTCAGATATTCTTTTACAGGAATATTCATAAACAGCCTTTGGATAAGCTGATAATCCTGCCCCATATTTGATTTTTTCGGCTTCATATTCGTTCACTCCTTTTTTCGTTCATAATTCATCGGAACAAAGCCGCAGTTCCAAGCTGCCAGCATTAAGCAGCAAGCTTCATATTGTTCTTTCTTGGAGTTATCGTCATGCATTTCTATAATTTGATTTAAGAAATGCTTTAGCTTCGATTTTGAAGCATCGCCATTTTCCTGCAGTTCCGCAGACTCCAGAACATAGTCATTGGCATAACCATTTTTTGTTCTTCTGTTAAGCGCAGTGGAATACATCTCGCTCAAAGGCATTTCGAGCAGTTTTTCCATGATTATTTTTATTGCGTCTGGTTCGACAAGACTGCTTTTGGCGGTTTTTTTGCAGAATTCATCAAGTTTCATTAGTATCCTCCTTTGTATTTTGATTTTTCTCCAAAGCAGGGAGCAGCAAAACACCATAGGAAAGTGTGCGAAACCCATGGTACTTTACTGAACCCAAATCTAAGGAGTAGTGGAGCTGTCATTCCAAAAACCACTCCGGGAGCGTCCACGGCGCTCCTTTTTCACGCAGCATCAGCGTATTTTATCATACTGTCAAATGAGAGCAAGATTTTTGTACCTTCTGCACTGTATGTATAGTTTTGTATGGTAAACATTGCGGTATCCCCTTTTGTCAGGCATCCCGGACAAAAGCAGACAGAATCAGCAGGAAGCTGGTCGGAACTGATCAAAACTCCTTTCTTGGTTTCGGCATAAACTGTTCCTGTTATAACATCACGCCTTTCTAAACTATTCATTTTTAATCTCTCCTTTGTGAAAATTTTTGTTCTGAAAGCGTCCGACAGCAACAGAGCAAATCGCTTTACACTTCGCCGTCGGAATTTCTTTTTTTGATAGGTGGCAACAGAATACACAAATTAAATCGTTTCTGCCGCTTTTTTAATGGTGAAACTACTGCAAAATGATAAATCACCTGCATTAATCAGCGTATTCCCAAAACGCCCCGGGAGCGTCCTCGACGCTCCTTTTCCCTCTCAGTATATCTGAAAATTATTCAGCGTTATCCGAAAGGTTAAGTATATCGTCAAGGCTTTCGCCGGGACATTCGGATGATATTGATGTTTCCATAACCTTGGCGCCTTTTACGCCCAGAATACGGATAAAATCCTCCACATACAAACAGCATCTGTCGCCGTCCTTGAAATCGGCAGAGGGAATGATACGCCTTGCCGCTTCGGTGTCAACAACTGCTGCGTTGAATGTGGGATATGTAAGATTTCCATTGCCGTCACGGCTGATAGGCGCAAGCTTAGGATTTATTCTGTATGCTTCAGAAGTCACCTCAACAAATGTAACGCCTTTGCCGAACATAGCATTGCAAGCAGGACAAGGCTCATAATCTGTGATAATGTGCCGGGAAGATACGCTGCCATTTTTGTCAATTCTGTCCTTTTCCTTGCCGCACCAGCAGCAAATGGGATTGACAGGGGTGTCGTTCTCTTTAGATTTAGTTTTGAAAAAATCCGATGACATAGTTTTAAAACTCCTTTCGTAATGATTCTTTGTTTTTGACTTTTCGCATAACAGGAATATCTTACGATATATATTTTTTGGGAATATCGCCTCCTTTCGTTTATTTCTCAAATACATCCCGACTGCACGCAAGTGCAGTCAAGCACCACATCTTTCAGCAGCCGTTTCGCCAAAAGCAATTGTCAAAAGGATATTTTTATCATATCTTTTCTAAATACCATTCCGTCTTTCGCCCTGCGAAAGAAAATGAATATATTTTATTAAATATATAAAATATAACGAATTAGAAATGCAGGAAAAGCCTTATAATTACTGTAATTTCCCCTATTTTTTAATTAACGTATTATATAATATACAATTACAATAAATATATATTATATTTTTATTTTATAATATTTATATAAACTCTAAATCAAGTATGGTGATTATCCGGCACAAAGCGGCAAAATCCGCAGAAACAAAGTCTGATACTAAGGAAACGCT
This sequence comes from Oscillospiraceae bacterium, assembly GCA_051881735.1. Lineage (GTDB taxonomy): Bacteria > Bacillota > Clostridia > Oscillospirales > Ruminococcaceae > UMGS363. The sequence continues at coordinate 142 of JBJEQL010000324.1, read as the reverse complement.
GATTAATACGTTTCTGCCGTTTTTCAAAATGTCCTCAAAGGCGGAAATTCGTACATTTTTCAAAACGGCGAAACGAACGCTTTGCTTTAATCAGCGTATCCCTAATTCCAAATCGTTCTATAGACAAAGCCGACAGATAGAA
>JBJEQL010000323.1:0-2023 GCA_051881735.1 Oscillospiraceae bacterium | reverse complement strand
CCAACATTTGTAGTTAAAACTGCGAAGCCAATCAGTTGGTCCGGCTGTGCTCAGCTGGACCAACTGGTTGTTTTTTGTTCACATTTGCCCGATATGTGCATATAATAAACCAAACGCAGATATGCGTTTTGATAAATGCATTTGATCGGAAGGAGAGAAGTTATGGAAAAATATATCTTCGCTTTTCCGTCCGTAACTATTGCAATAAAGGCTCAGTCCGTTCTGCGTCAGCACGGAATTCCCTCTGAGGTCATCCGTACGCCGAGGTCGCTTGCTGTCGGCTGCGGTTACAGCGTTTCGGTCGCCGCAGATCCGGGCGTTACCGCAGATATCCTTGAAGCGGCAGGCATTACGCCGCGCGCAGTCGGAAAGCCGCAGTAGAATACGATCATTGTCGGCTGCTGTCATATAAAAAGATATCTATTAATGTAAATCGGGCGGAAACGAATTAGGGTACTATCGATAAAGAAGTGTTTATCGTTATCGTGCCGCAAACCTTGGACATTTCGTAATGTAACCTACGAACTGCCCAAGAGGCTTCCCTTTTCCGCCCCCGTTTCGATTTTATACAAAACGTAAGGAAACGCTAATTATTGCTGCGGCAATATCAGCGTTTTCTTTGGAAAGGAGTTCATTTTCTTATGTAATAGGAAATGGTCATCATGATGATTAATTTTGACAATTCTGCGACAACCTTTCCGAAGCCTTATTCCGTTCAGAAAGCTGTAAATGACGCTATGACACGTTACGGGGGCAATCCGGGACGAAGCGGTCATCAACTTTCGATAAAAACTGCCGAAGCTGTCTACGCCGTCCGAAAGACTGCCGCCGATTTTTTCGGAGCACAGACGGAGAACGTCGTTTTTACGTCAAACTGCACTCATGCGCTCAACCTTGCTATAAAAGGCGTAATGAACGGAGAGGGACACATCATAATCTCTAACCTTGAACATAATTCCGTTGCACGTCCTGTTTATGCATTGAGCAGACAAGGATGTTCGTTCGATATTGCCGATGCAAATACAAGCGCAGACGAAGCAGCGGAAAACTTTGAACGTCTGATAAAACCGCAGACAAAAGCAATAGTCTGCACTCTCGGCAGCAACGTAACAGGCAGGATAACGCCGTACAAAAAAATCAGCGAGATATGCAGACGGCATAATATCTGCTTTATCGCTGACGGCGCACAGGCCTGCGGAGTGATCGATGTTAAGCTTTCAGACGGGATAAACATTCTCTGTACGGCAGGACATAAGTCGCTGTATGGCCCTTCGGGAACAGGTCTGCTCGTTTCGGACGGACGCTTTGATATAACTCCGCTTATGGAAGGTGGAACGGGCAGCACGTCACTCGAACTTTCACAGCCCGATTTTCTGCCCGACAGCCTTGAAAGCGGAACAGTCAACACTATGGGTATAATCGGACTCGGCGCAGGTATCCGATTTGTTGCGGAAAAAGGCACGGACAGAATATTTGCGCATGAAAGCGAACTATGCCGCCTTTTTATCGAGGGGATTAGCGCTTTTGACGGAATAAAGATATACCGTGACAGGGGAAGCTTTCTCCCGATAGTGTCGTTCAATGCAGACGGAATGACTTCCAACGAGCTTGCTTCGGCGCTCAGCAGCCGTGGCTTTGCGCTTAGGGGAGGGCTGCATTGTTCTGGGCTTGCACACAAGGCTATCGGAACAGCGCCCGAGGGGACTGTGCGGTTCTCGCCGTCCGTTTTCAGCACACCTTCGCAGGTTAAACTTCTTGTAAACGAGATAGGGCGGATATGCTTAAAAAAATAAACGAAAAAGCGCAGTTCACATCGGTTGTGAACTGCGCTTGATTTATGTATGCTTATTTTTCCGAAACGATAACGTTCATCTTTTCGATCTCAACGTTTACAGAACGAGCGATCTCTGTATTTTCGGATGCTGTTTCTGTGTTCTGTGCAATAACATCGGAAACGGCTGAAATTCGTGTTTTGATGTCATCAACAGCATTTCTCTGCGATTCTGTAAGCTCTGCGATCTTT
>JBJEQL010000322.1:0-2031 GCA_051881735.1 Oscillospiraceae bacterium | reverse complement strand
TGTAATAGGTTTCGACGGTATCGGCATCCGCCATTTCCAAAGGCTGATAGACACTTACTGTATCATCCAGCCATATAACATCGGTTACGCCCTCGCAATTTTTCAGCTTTTCCTTATATTCCAATGCTTTGGCAATGGACACATCCTTGATCATAACACGGGCGTTGGGAATGCCGCCATCAAATTCCTCGTTCATAAGGTCAAGTGAAACTGTCGAATGTGTATCCTCCGGCAGATAATCTGCCATTTCGTAATTAACCTCAACTAAGTTTTGAAGAATTGCACCTGCAATCGCTAACAAAAAGAAAAAGACTAATATTTTTTTAGGGTTTCTTACAACCCAGGAATAAAATTTTCGCATTTATCGCTGCTCCTTTTACGGCCGACAGGGGGTTCCAATGATTTTAAGAATATGTCGGTCATCTGTGATAGACAGTTCAAGACTGTCCGGGGTAATTTTCCCAGTTGCTTCATAGCTTATTGTTCTCATTAAGGTGATGATTTTACCGCAGATTTTGCAATTTCCATCGGAATCAATCGTTCCTTCAAACGGTTCGCAGTGTTTCAAAATATCTAAATGTCCGCTAACCGTATCTAAATTACGCAGTACGGTCATATGTCCTAATCGAACGCCGATAGGAGTATTCATACGAACATCATAAGCAATTGGAGTAGACTCATTCATTTCAATTCCCTTTCCTTTATCATTATTTTATTTTCCCGACAAAGGCGGCAAGTTCTTCTGCTGTCTGCTTAATTCCTTTTGCATGACTGTTTATACAGAAGTCATAAGTATGCGGTCTGCCCCAACTGCCGCCGGTATTATAGTCATAGTAACTCTTGCGCTGCTTATCTTTCTTGCGAACAAGAGCAATTGCTGCCTTTTCGCTGATGTTTAACTGTTGCATTTTACGTTCCACACGGGCAGTAAACGGTGCGGCAATAAATACACTTATATGCTTTATGCCGGCTTCTTCCAGTATATAATCGGCACATCTGCCTACAAACACACAGTTATCCTTTTTTGCAGCATCTAAAATAACTTTGCGTTGCAATCCAAAGATAACATCGTTTACAGACTTGCCACGCAATTCCTTTTCTTCTGTTCCGTATAACACATCGTAAAGCCACGGATTTGGCTTTTTTTCATCGGCACTTTTTACTTGCTCATGATACTCGATACTGCATTTTTTAATTGCTTCGGTAACGAGCTCCTGATCGTATAGAGTAAGAGATAATTTTTCAGCAACCAGTTGACCGATCTCATGGCCGCCGCTGCCAAATTCTCTGCCTATGCAAATAATCATTTCATAACCTCCTAATTCGTGATACTAATACTTTATAATAAACTGATAAAATATAAAACGGTCAATCACTACCTCAATGGTGCATATGGGACAAATGAGGTATGATTGACCGGTAAGTTTATAACCATTGCATACTGCCGGTCAGGAAAATCACTGCTTCATCTGAAAAAGTCAATATTCCGCCTTCAGTACGTCCACTCTTTACGGTTCCATCTTCAAGCTCCAAATGAAACTCACAGGGTTGAACGAATGTGATAAACGGAACGTGCCCCGCCATAATCGCAAGATCACCCTCTGCTCCCCGCAAAGATACTTTTATAATTTCTCCGTTGAACAAACTGCCGTCCGGAGAGGATATGTTTAACGGAAATGTACTTATTTTGAACCTTTTGTAAACTTTGAAAAATATTGGACATCCGTTAGCATTTTGTCCGTTGTGTTGTTTGCCGGTCAGATGTATAATATATTGGAAATTTTATTTTTGTGAGGTGACAGTGAATGACAAATGAAGAAATGTCTTTAAAAACTAAAAACGCACTTGCCGTTGCCTTAAAGAAAGCAATGGAAACCAAAAAGCTTTCAAAGATTACGGTAAGTGAATTGATTGCCGAATGTAATGTGAACAGAAAAACTTTCTATTATCACTTTCAGGATATATATGCACTGTTAAAATGGATGCTTGAAGAAGAAGCCATTGAAGTCGTGAAACAATTTGATATGGTTG
>JBJEQL010000321.1:0-2033 GCA_051881735.1 Oscillospiraceae bacterium | reverse complement strand
TTATATAAATCTGCCGAAGCTTTTATGCCCCTTTGCGCGGGGGTATAATGGGGGAAAATCACTCGCCGGTTACCTTTGATTACAGCGGTGTATTTTTTGAGTGGTGAAGGTTGAATATATGTTTGGGGAACATTTGCACTTGAATTGCCTCAAAATGTTCCCTAAATTTATATCAAACTGCGTTTTTGCCTGTATTTGTCAAAAATTAGACTGCGCTTTTTATAATATTTTGCGCTTTTTATATTGCGTTTTTTCTAAATGTGTGTTATAATGTATCTGCAAGGAGGTGTTTACGATGATTTTCAAACGCAAAATATATGACAAACTACTCGAATGGAAAAAGACGACAAGGGGAGAAAAAGCAATACTTATCGAAGGCGCACGCCGAATTGGAAAATCCACCATTGCCGAAGAGTTTGGTAAACACGAATATAAAAGTTATATTCTAATTGACTTCAACGATGCGAGCAATGTGGTATTCGATGCATTTGATAAATATCTTGGGGATTTGGATACCTTCTTTATGATTCTATCCACAGAATACGGCAAGCAGCTCTACCCGGGGGAATCACTCATCATATTTGATGAAGTGCAAAGATTTCCCAAGGCAAGGCAATCCATCAAAAAGCTCGTCAAGGATGGCAGATACGATTATATAGAAACAGGATCGCTGATTTCGATCCAAGAGAACGTAAAAGATATCACTATCCCTTCAGAAGAACGAGCCATCAAAATGTATCCGCTCGATTTTGAGGAGTTTTGCTGGGCATTTGGCGAAGATATGCTCGTTTCATATATCAAGAAATGCTTTGAAGAACTCAAACCGCTTGAAGAAGATTTTCATCACAAGGCGATGCTGCTTTTCAAGCAGTATATGTTGATTGGTGGGATGCCCAAGAGTGTTGCGGCTTATCTTGAAAACAATCGCAGCTTTGTGGCTGCCGATGCTGAAAAAAGAGATATTCTCACACTTTACAGAAACGATATCGGAAAGGCGGATGTTAAATACCGTTCAAGAATATCCTCTATCTTTGAACAAATACCTGCATTCCTTTCTCTGCACGAAAAGCGTGTTCGTCTTTCTAACATAGAAAGTAACGCAAGTTACCCAATGTATCAAGACACCTTCTTTTGGCTCGGCAATTCTATGATGACAAACGAATGTTTTAACTGTAACGATCCCAACGTAGGTTTATCACTTAACGAGGACAGAACATTTATAAAATGTTACATGGGCGACACAGGATTGCTTGTCAGCCATGCTTTTACCGAACGTGAAATAGCAGAAGGTGAGCTTTACAAACAGATTCTCCACGATAATCTTTCGATCAACGAAGGAATGCTATTTGAAAACGCCATCGCGCAATGTCTTGTTGCAAACGGATACAAGCTGTTTTTCTATACGCATTACAGTGAAGAAAAGCATAGGAACGATATTGAGATAGATTTCCTGATTTCCAACGGTAGCATTACCAAACCAAAGATTTATCCTATTGAGGTAAAATCCGGCAAGCGATATAAAACCGAATCGCTTGAAAAGTTTGTTTCTCAATATAGACGACGCATAGGTAAAGCTTATATCATTCATCCAAAAAATCTTTCTGTTAAGGGAGATATTATTTGTATTCCGTCTTATATGACTATGTGCCTTTAATGATTGATGCTCTCGGTCAAACGGGAGCATCGTAATCTTTGATTACAGCGGCTCAAATATTTTATCGTGAGGGGGACTTGATACTTTCGCAATTTTATGGTATAATGGTTATAATAAAAAGCCACCTCAGAGCGGAGCTTACGGCTCGAGTGAGGTGGGAGAAAATATGGAGTTTGGATTCCGACCACATTTTTGACCATCTACGGTTCCGGACTACGTGGAAACAGTGCTTGAAAGAGCACCCGAAAGCACGGGTTTCGGACTGAAAAGCACGAAAAAAGCCCCAAAATGAGGCAAAAAACTGCCATATGTCTCTTTGGGACTTCGATGCCGCAGGTTCGAATCCTGTCACTCCGACCATATCGAGTGTTCATAACGG
>JBJEQL010000320.1:0-2034 GCA_051881735.1 Oscillospiraceae bacterium | reverse complement strand
TCCTCCTATTGCATAAGTCCGTTATCACTTAACCATTCGTTAATACCGCTGTCAGATGAACCACTCGCTCTAAGGCCGTCACGAATATCGGCGTCAGGTTCTTCCGCTTTAATATCCGATACTGATTTTGAAACACCGCTTCCGCCTGAAGTACAAAACGGCATTACTGTTTTATTTGACAATTCATAGGTATCAAGAAAAGTATTGATAATTCTCGGCATAGTTCCCCACCAAATCGGGTATCCGATATATACGGTGTCATAATCGGAAATGTCGATAGAGTCACTTCCTATGGCAGGTCGTGCAGAGGAATCGTTCATTTCTCTGTTTGCACGACAATCATTATTGTTATAATTCAAATCTTCCTCGGTGTACGGCTCTGCCGGAACTATCTCATACAGGTCTGCACCTGTCAGCTCTGCAATTCTTTCCGCAACAGCTTTTGTATTTCCGGTACAGGAAAAGTAAGCAACCAACGATTTTGTTTCTGTTTCAACAGGATTGGACTCTGTCGAAGATGTTTCGGCTGAACTGTCAGGCTCCTGTTCAGAAACAGTAGTTTGCTGTTCGGTCTGTGATGCAGAATCCTGCAATTTCTCGCTTTCACCGTTGTTGTTATTGCCGCAGGCTGTAAAAGAAAACAGCAGAGTAAATACCATAAGCGTTGAAACTAATTTTTTCATTACAAAAAATCTCCTTAAATATTATTGTTCTTATTTTTCATTGCAAAGCGAAGAAAATCCAAACGGTCTAATTGCTTTTCTTTGAAGTGAATCTCATCAAGTGTGCCGTTTCTCTTACATTCAAGCATTTGCAATCGTTCATTTTCGGTAGATTTTCCGCTTGTCAGCAAACGCATATATTTTTCTACCTCTTCGTTTGAAAAGCCGATATCGTGCAAAGTCATAATTGTACTTAACCGCTCGATATCGCTTTCGTCATAGTGCCACGAACCCATTACTTTTTCTACTTCATTGCATAAACCCCAGCTTTCGTACTCCTTTAAAATCTCAATAGGAATACTGTACCGTTCACTTGCTTCGTTTATTGTCATTTTTATCTCCTTTCCTCCGGCAATAAAAATAAAGGTATTCCGTCTTGGAACACCTTTATTATATAATCATAATATTGAAATGTCTAATACTTATAATTTATTGTAAGTTATACCTTTTAGGTATTGCTTTGAAAATTCGATAAATGCAGTGGTAGCGGCTGAAAAAATCTGCTCCTTTTTCCACGCCAAAGCGGTTGCGCTTTCAAGGGGCGGAGATAAAGGAATAAATTTCAGTTTATCATAACGGTAATTCAATCGGATTCCGATAACAACACCGATATTGCTTTCCGCTAACATTGCTTCGTTGTAAAGCAAATTGCCCTTTGCAACGATATTCATTTGCTCGGCATATTCTCCGAACCATTTACCGATATTGCTTTCCAAAAACTCACCCAATGCAGATATGAGAGGAACACCCAATAAGTCCTGCGGAGTAACAACATCTTTTTCTGCCAGCGGTGAATCGTGCCTTACCAAAACACCCCATTGCTCTTTAACCGGCATAGACACAAAATCGTATTTTCTTATATCAATCGGTTCCGACATCAGCCCTAAATCCAACAGTCCACGCTCAATACCGTCACGGATATTGCCGGCGTTACCGCTGTAAAACTCATATCTGACAAGCGGGTGCTTTTCCCGAAAAGCCGCAATACAGTCCGTAAGGCAACGGGTGGACTGAAATTCACCGCTGCCGATGGATATAGTTCCCTCAAGGTTTTCTTCTTTATGTAAGAAATCTCTTTTGGTTTTGTCGGCTAAGGACAAAAGCTCCTGTGCACGGCGTTTGAGTATCATTCCGTCTTCGGTCAGAATGATATTGTGATTGCTCCTTACAAATAGTTCAACACCAAGTTCTTCTTCAAGCTGTGCAATCTGCCTTGATAAAGTCGGCTGCGTGACATGAAGCTGCTGTGCGGCTTTTGTGAAGTTTTCTTCTCTTGCAATCGCTAAAAAGTAGTTTAATACACGAAGTTCCA
>JBJEQL010000319.1:0-2039 GCA_051881735.1 Oscillospiraceae bacterium | reverse complement strand
TGCGCATTCATTATCGCATCGGAAAAAGCCTGCGCTTCCTCATCGCTCATCGTCATAACATGATAAGCAAGCCTTTGCGCCGACTTCATGCCTATTCCGGGAAGCTTTGCGAACTGCTCGGCAAGCAACACAAGCGGCAGAGCCGTTTTTGACATAGAATCATTCCTTTAATAAAGCTGATTATTCAAAATATCGGGAATCCGTGTTTTCGGATTCCCGATTGTTTTTTAGAAAAGTCCGGGGAAAGAAACGCCGCCTGTGATAGCGCCCATTTCATTTTCGGATGTTGTTTCGATCTGATGAACAGCGTCGTTAAATGCGCTGATAACAAGATCCTGAAGCATCTCGATATCATCCTTATCAACAACATCGGGCTTGATTGTAAGAGTTTTTATCTCTTTTTTGCCGTTCATAACAACTTCAACTGCACCACCGCCGGAAGTAGCTGTGAACTCTCTGTTCTCGATATCTTCCTGAAGAGATGTGATCTGCTCCTGCATCTTCTGAGCCTGCTTGATCATTCCCTGCATATTCTGAGCGCCGCCGCCCATTCCCTGTGGCAATCTTGCTTTCATAATTATAACTCCTTTTGGTTGTTTTTTTATCTATCGGAACGGGTCATGACTGTTCAGTCGGTATCCCATTTTCCTGCGCTTTTTTTAGTATCGCTTCTATCGGCGGTTTGCTGTTCCCACCGTCCGATTTTGCTGTGCATTTCGCAGCAATACGATAATTTCTGCCTGTTATCTTATATATCACTCTTTTCAGCTTTTCAGCATTATCGGCAGTCTTTATAACCGCCATGAAGAATGAATTCTCCGAGAAAATGAGCATCATATCTCCGCTTTCGAGAGCATACGAGCCGACAAGTGCTGCCGACCCCGACGGACAAGACACCTTATACTCCTCAAGAATATCCGCCCATTGTTCAACAGGCGTAAATGACGACGGATCGGGCTTATTCTGCTCAGGCGCAGACTTAACGCTCTGCGGTTTCGGCGATTCGGGCTGAGCCGCAGCAGCTCTGCTTACAGAGGACGGAGCCGACTGAACCGAAGCCGAAGCAAGCCTTTTCTCCAACATATCAATTTTAGCATAAATTTCAGAATTGTCAATAGAATTATTTACGGAAGCCTTGTTTCCTGTCTGTTTTGTGCATATCTTTATCATGCACATCTCTATCTCGACACGCTTTGAAGGTACTCTTCCTATCCTGTCGCCGGTTTCCTGAAGAATTTCAAGATCAGCAAAAATCTCTTCCGAGGGCATCTTCTCCGCAAGGGCCTTGACCTGAACTACCTCGCTCGGCAGACAGTTCAGAACCGCCGCATCATCGGGTACAGTCTTTGCAAGCATAACATTTCTAAGCTGTCCGATAAGCTCGGCGCAAAGCTGCTGCATATCCTTCGATGAATCGTAAAGCTCGCCAACCGCTTTTACCGCTTCGGCAATATTATGGTCGGCTGCGGCTTCCAGAATACGAAAAACAGGTCCGCTTCCCGCAACACCTGCGGCGCTTGCGGCTATTTCCTCGGTAATATCATCGGAATAAGCCGTGCAGCGGTCAAGCAGCGAAAGTGCGTCACGCATACCGCCGTCCGAAGCCTTGGCGATAAGCAGCGCAGCCTCGTCCGTGAGCGTAAATTTCTCCTGCTCTGCGACCCAGAGCAGCCTTTTGGCAATATCTTCCGGCTTTATTCTGTGAAAGTCAAAACGCTGACAGCGTGAAAGGATCGTCGGGAGAACCTTGTGTATCTCGGTCGTTGCGAGTATAAACTTAACGTGTGCAGGCGGCTCTTCCATTATTTTAAGCAGAGCATTGAAAGCCGCCGGAGAAAGCATGTGAACTTCGTCTATTATATATACCTTATATTTGCAGCGTTCCGGCATATAGACCGTGCCTTCACGCAGGTCACGAATATCCTCAACGCCGCTGTTGGAGGCTGCGTCTATTTCGATTATATCGCCGAGTGCGCCCTCGTCAGCGTCACGGCATATCTCACATTCAAGGCAGGGATTTCCGTCAACGGGGTGCAGAC
>JBJEQL010000318.1:0-2044 GCA_051881735.1 Oscillospiraceae bacterium | reverse complement strand
TCGCCGCAGAAGCTTTCGGCGCAAGGCATTGCTTCTTTATGGTCGGCGGAACGACTTCTGCGGTGCAGACAATGGTGCTGTCCGTCTGCAAGGCAGGGGATAAGATAATCATGCCCCGAAACGTACACCGCAGCGCTATCAATGCCCTTATTTTAAGCGGCGCAATTCCCGTTTATGTCAATCCCGGCGTAAACGAGCGGCTCGGAATACCTCTCGGAATGAGCGTTCGTGACGTTGAAGCCGCAATAAAGGCAAATCCCGACGCAAAAGCCGTACTTGTCAATAACCCCACATATTACGGTATATGTTCAAACCTGCGCAGTATCGTCCGAATTGCCCACGAACACGGAATGGCCGTGCTTGTGGACGAAGCGCACGGCACACATTTCTATTTCGGAGAGGGAATGCCGCTTTCTGCAATGGCAGCAGGAGCAGACCTTGCCGCAGTTTCAATGCATAAGTCGGGCGGTTCGCTCACGCAGAGCAGCTTCCTTTTAGTCGGTGAGAATGCAAAGGTCACCGAGGGTCACGTCCGTGCAGTAATAAATATAACACAGACGACCAGCGCTTCATATTTGCTGCTTTCTTCGCTCGATATATCGAGAAGAAACCTTGCGCTTGACGGAAAAAACATCGTCAGAAAGGTTGTCGAAACGGCGGACTATGCCCGTCAGGAGATAGGAAAAATAGGCGGCTACTGCGCCTTTTCAGATGCGCTCATAAATGGCGACGATATTTACGATTTTGATATGACCAAGCTGTCGGTACATACCCGTGATATAGGTCTTGCAGGAATTGAAGTCTACGACAAGCTCCGTGATATCTATGATATACAGATAGAATTCGGAGATATAGGCAATATTCTTGCCTATATTTCCGCAGGCGATATGTGGAAGGACATCGAACGCCTTGTTGCCGCACTTGCCGAGATAAAGCGCCGCTTTTCAAAGGACAAGTCGGGTATGCTCGACCACGAGTACATCAATCCGCAGGTCGTTTTGACGCCGCAGGAGGCTTTTTACGGCGAGCAGGTTTCCCTCCCGATAGAAGAAAGCGCCGGCAGAGTAAGCGGCGAGTTCGTAATGTGCTATCCGCCGGGAATTCCCATAGTCGCCCCCGGTGAGCTTATCACCGATGATATCCTTGATTATATCCGCTATTCAAAGGAAAGAGGCTGCTCAATGACGGGCACGGAGGATATGAATATGGAGAGGATAAAGGTAATGAAATGAGTGTGGAGTGTTGAGTGTGAAGAGTGGAGTTTTTGAATTTGGAAAGTTAAAAGTTGAAAGTGGAATGAGTAAAGACATAATAAAAAACATCGCCGCAGGCGATACCATAATTTCACTTTTAACTTTTCACATTTTACATTGATTAAAATGAAAGGACAGATAGAATATGGAGCTTTGGTACAGCGAAATGCATACGAAAGACGTTAAGATGTCTGTAAGGATAGACAAACAGCTTTGCAGCGAGCAGAGCGAGTTTCAGCGTATCGACGTTTTTGAATCGCCCGAATTCGGCAGGTTTCTGACTCTTGACGGAATAATGATGCTCACAGAAAAGGACGAGTTCATCTATCACGAAATGATAACCCACGTTCCTATGGCGGCAAACCCCGATATAAAGAACGTCCTTGTTATCGGAGCAGGCGACGGCGGAACCGTGCGTGAGCTTACCCGATATGAAAGCGTTGAGCATATTGATATGGTCGAAATTGACAAGCGTGTTGTCGAGGTTTCAAAGCAGTATCTTCCGCAGACAGCTTGCAAGCTTGACGACCCGAGAGTGCATATTTACTACGATGACGGTCTGCGCTTCGTCCGCAGAAAGCATGACGAGTATGACCTTATCATCGTTGACAGCACAGACCCGTTCGGCCCCGGCGAGGGACTTTTCACAAGCGAATTCTACGGCAATTGCTTTGACGCACTCACGGAGAACGGTATTCTCGTAAATCAGCATGAAAGTCCATACTACCCCGATGATGCAAAGGCTATGCAGCGTGCGCACAAGCGAATCCGTGAGCTTTTCCCGATTTGCG
>JBJEQL010000317.1:0-2045 GCA_051881735.1 Oscillospiraceae bacterium | reverse complement strand
AAAAGTGTGTTATAACTGTATTACAGCAATTAGTACAGTTGATACAGAGGTGATAAAATGTTTTCTATTGACCTTCGGGAACGTACTCCGATTTATGAGCAGCTTTATAAAAAAATCACCGAGCTTGTCATAAAGGGCGAACTTAAACAGGACGACAAGCTTCCAAGCGTAAGAGAGCTTGCAAAAGAACTCGGTGTTAACCCAAACACGGTCGCAAAGGCTTTTCAGATGCTCGAAAGGGATAATGTCATCTACTCCCTGCAAGGCAGAGGAAGCTTTATTGCGGCAGTTCAGACGGACAGTCTTAAAGAACGTGCGCTGTCGGGATTTGACTTGGCGGTGGCTGAAGCGCTTAAAGCAGGTATTTCTGCTGATGAGCTTGTAAACAGAATACAGAGTATGAAAGGAACAGAGCTATGATAGAATTAAAGGGTGCTTTTAAGCAATTCGATGATTTTACCGCCCTTGACGGCGTTGACCTTACGGTCGAAAACGGAACGGCTTTTGGTCTGCTTGGGTCGAACGGCGCAGGAAAATCAACGGTTTTACGTCTTTTGTCGGGAATATATGAAGCAGACGGCGGATCAGTTAAAATAGACGGTGAAGATGTTTTCGACAATGCCGAGGTCAAGCGCAAGGTCTTCTTTATCAACGATGAAACGGTGCAGTTCGGCGGTATGACGCTTGCAGAAATGAAAAAATACTACGGCGGATTTTACCCGAACTTCTCCGCAGAACTTTTCGACAAGCTAAATGACACGATAAAGCTACCCGAGAACAAGAAAATGGACAAATTCTCAAAGGGAATGAAGCGGCAGGCTGTCGTGATTACAGGACTTGCCTGCAGAACGGAGTATCTCTTCCTTGATGAAGCCTTTGACGGACTTGACCCGACCATGCGCAACATTGTAAAGCGTATGCTTGTTGACGCAATGCTTGACCGAAAGCTGACAGCGGTGATATCCTCGCATAACCTAAAGGAGATAAACGAGATATGCGATTCGGCGGCTCTTATGCACCGTGGAAAGGTTCTTTTCTGCCGTGACCTTGACAGCTTAAAGGGCAGCGTTCACAAAATTCAGGCGGCATTTGAAAAGGACTTTTGCAAGGAAGATTTTGAGGGGCTTGAGATACTGCATTTTGAGAAAAACGGCAGCCTTACATATATGATTGCAAAGGGCGATGAAGAAACCGTCACCGAAGCCGTTAAAAATAAAGCCCCGAAGGTTTTTGATATGATACCTCTTACGCTTGAGGAAATTTTCATCTATGAAATGGAGGAAATGGGTTATGACTTCAAAGGCGTTGAATAAATACTCTCCGTCCGTTCACAACGGATACTGGAACATAAGGACCTGCCGCCAATACTCGCTGATATTCTTACTGCTTCATCTGCTCGGAGCGCCTGCGGTTCTTATAAATACGATGTATAACATTTCAAATCATATTGATACACATCCGAGCGAGAGTGTACTTTGGATAGCAGCAGGAGCGACCGCTTTTGCAGGTGCACTCGGGATAATCATTGCGTTTACGAATTTCCGCTACCTTTTCAGCAAAAATCAGGTGGATATGAGCCTTTCTGCGCCGCTTTCAATGAAGCAGAGGTTCCTGTCCGATTATCTTTCGGGACTGGTTTCCTACATACTGCCGTTTTTGGCAGCTCAGATACCGAGTGTGATACTCTTTGCTGTCGGTCTTATCGGCTATGACGGACACGAATTCATACTCTTAAAAACCAACAGCCTTGGAGAAGAGTGGTTTGAACCGTATATCTGCGAAAGCTTCGGAAAGGCTCTCCCTGAATACGGACGTTTATTCTTCGGCGGAATACTGCTTATGATAATGCTGTACACGCTGACCGTTCTTGTAACGGTATGCTGCGGAACGCTGTTTGACGCCATTGCGCAGACGATACTTTTGAACGGCGCTATTCCTGCATTTCTTATCATATTATTTGAAAAAGTATTCCGTGAAAGATTTATTCTTGATTTTAGCAAGCCGTATCTTCATATTCTTTCGTGGACATCTCCCGCAGGCGGACT
>JBJEQL010000316.1:0-2046 GCA_051881735.1 Oscillospiraceae bacterium | reverse complement strand
TTTTAAAGAGAACATCACACGTTACAATCGTTCTTAAAGAAAAAGAATAATCCCAGGGAGGTTTAATAATGGGCCAGAAAGTTAATCCGCACGGTCTGCGTGTCGGCGTTATAAAAGATTGGGATTCCCGCTGGTTTGCTAATAAGCAGACTTTTGGCGACACTCTTGTTGAAGATTACAACGTTCGTAACTATATCAAGAAGAACCTGTATGCAGCAGGTGTTCCGAGAGTGGAAATCGAAAGATTCGCTGAAGATAAGGTTAGAATCCACATTCACTGTGCAAAGCCTGGTATCGTAATCGGCAGAGGCGGCACAGAGATCGAAAAGCTCCGTCAGAAGCTTGAAAAGATGATGGGCAAGCAGGTTGCTGTTAACATCGTTGAAGTTAAGAATCCTGACATTAATTCACAGCTTGTTGCTGAAAAGATTGCACTTGATCTCGAAAACAGAGTTTCATTCAGACGTACAATGAAACAGGCAATCGGCAGAGCAATGCGTCTGGGTGCAAAGGGAATCAAGGTAATGGTTTCCGGTCGTCTGGGCGGCGCTGAAATTGCAAGAAGCGAAACATATCATGAAGGTACAATTCCGCTTCAGACAATCAGAGCTGACATTGACTACGGTACAGCAGAAGCACATACAACTTACGGACGTCTTGGTATCAAGGTATGGATCTACAAGGGCGAAGTTCTTAAAGGCGAAGTTTCAAAGGCTGACGAAGCTAAGAACAAGTCCGGCAGAGACAACAGAAGACGCAATAACCAGAGACGTGATAACAAGGTAAGAGAAGCTAAGAGTGAAGGAGGTAACCAGTAATGCTACTTCCAAAGAGAGTAAAATACCGTCGTGTTCACAGAGGACGCATGACAGGTAAAGCTACAAGAGGCAATAAGGTAAGCTACGGTGATTTTGGTCTTCAGGCACTTGAACCTGCATGGATCACATCCAATCAGATCGAATCAGCCCGTATCGCTATGACACGTTATATCAAGCGTGGCGGTCAGGTTTGGATAAAGATATTCCCTGACAAGCCGGTTACTAAGAAACCTGCCGGCACAAGAATGGGTTCCGGTAAAGGTGCTCCGGAATACTGGGTAGCAGTTGTTAAACCAGGCAGAGTAATGTTTGAAATTGCAGGCGTTCCTGAGGAAACTGCAAGAGAAGCTATGCGTCTGGCTATGCACAAGCTCCCGATCAAGTGTAAATTTGTTGCGAAAGAAGAGCAAGGAGGGGAGCAGTAATGAAGGCATCTGAAATCAGAGATATGTCAGTTGAAGAAATGAACGAAAAGCTGGCCGGCTTAAAGGAAGAGCTTTTTGCGCTCCGCTTTCAGCTTGCTGTAAACCAGCTTGACAATACAGCTCGTTTAAAGGCTGTTAAGAAGGACATCGCAAAAATCAAGACTGTTCTTCGTGAAAACGAAATCAAGTCGAGCGTTAGACAGTAAGAAAGGGAGGATTTAGCTATGTCTGAGAGAAACCTTAGAAAAACAAGGGTTGGTAAAGTTGTAAGCGACAAGATGGACAAAACTATCGTTGTTGCTATCGCTGACAATGTTAAACACCCGCTTTATAAGAAGATCATCAAGCGTACAGTTAAACTCAAGGCGCACGATGAAAATAACGAATGCCGTATAGGCGATCGTGTTGAAGTTATGGAAACACGTCCTTTGTCAAAGGATAAGAGATGGCGTGTTACAAACATCATTGAAAAAGCTAAGTAAGTAATTAATAGACGAGGAAGCAGTTTTAAGCGAAACGCTTCTGAAAGGAGGAACTCGCTGTGATACAAATGCAATCTTATATGAAGGTCGCTGACAACACCGGAGCCAAAGAGCTTATGTGTATCAGAGTTCTGGGCGGTACACGAAGAAGATATGCTAATATCGGTGATGTGGTAGTGGCATCCGTTAAGAAAGCAACACCCGGCGGCGTTGTTAAGAAGGGCGATGTTGTAAAGGCAGTTATCGTTCGTTCAGCAAAGGGCCTTAGAAGAGAAGACGGCACATACATTCGTTTTGACGAAAATGCAGCTGTTATAATCA
>JBJEQL010000315.1:0-7910 GCA_051881735.1 Oscillospiraceae bacterium | reverse complement strand
GGGAGCTTTGTTGCAGCATAGTTATCACCGAGGGAAGCCTGAATATCAGCTGCGTTCCATGTGCCTGTTACAGCAGCAGCAACGGAACCGTCAGCGAAGCCTGCCTTGATAAGTCCGTCATCCATGTTTGCACCGAACTTGGGGTTTTTAACGAGGTCGATAAGATATTCGCCGATAAGAACGCCTCTGTCGTTGTTGAAATCGCACTTTGTAGGATCGTTGCCGTCATCGCCGAACAGCTTGCAGCCTGCGCCGAAGAAGAATGCTGACTGATACCAGCCGTTGTCAATATCGAATGCAAAGTTTGTTGTCGTTCCTGCAATATCCTTTTCAAGCATTGTTTCAAGTGAGAGAACTTCATCCTCGCTGAACTTGGATTTGTCGTAGTACATGAAGTATGTATCGGAAACGTAAGGATAGCCGTAAAGTTCACCGTTTACTGTTGCAGCCTGAATTGAAGGAACTGTGTTGTCTGCAACGATCTGATCCTTGTTCTTAGTGATTCTGTAAAGAGCGCCTGCGGAAACAAGCTCACCTGTCTGATCGGAAGCGAAAGCGAAAACATCGGCAGCAGCGGAAATGTCCTTGAGGACTTCCTTCTTAGCGTCAGCCTCGCTGACTACACCGTAGTTGAAAGTATAAGCTTTGTCGGGATTTGCAGCGGCAAAGGATTCGCACATTGTTTTAAGGAGTTCCTGTCCTTCCTGTGGACCCCATACGGTAAGGGTAACGGAATCTCCGCCTGCAGCTGAGCTTTCTGCACCGCCGTTGCCGCCTGCGTTTGCACCGCTGCCCGAATTACCGGAATCCGATGTGCTGGAGCAGCCTGCCATAAGTGTTCCTGCGAGTGCGAAGGTTGTGATCATGCCAATAATTTTTCTTGTTTTCATAAAAATTACCTCCAATAAAATTTTTATAAATATTGATCTTCTTTTTCGCTGTTATAATTATTTTGTTTCGATACTTTTATTTTGTTTCGAAACTCTATTTGTAGTATAACACCGCTTTTGGGGTTTGTCAAGCGATTTGACTAATTTTTTTAGTAAAAGACGATATTTTTTGTAGATTTGTAACTATCAACAAATATCAAAATCCACTATTATCTAAACTGACTATATTTTCCTGATTTTCCATATCTCATCGGCATATTCTGCGATAGTTCTGTCGGAGCTGAACTTGCCTGCGCTGCACATATTGAGCCAGCACTTTCTTGCAAAGGCAAGCTTATCCTTATAGTCGGAATTTACCTTGAGTTTTGCGTCAACATAGCTCTTAAGGTCGCCGATGACATAGTAATTATCGGGCTTGTGCCAGCTTGCACCGTCCAAAAGCGAGAAATAAAGCTCTCTGAACATACCTGTGCCGTTGTCGTCGAGAGTGCCGTCGATAAGTGCGTTCAGCACACGCTTTATCTTGGGGTCGCTTTCAGCCGCAGCACGGGCGTCATATTCGGGAAGAAGCTTTTCAAGCTCTTCGACTGTCGCACCGAAGATATAATTGTTTTCCGCACCTGCTTCCTCGGCAATTTCAACATTAGCGCCGTCAAGCGTACCGAGCGTAACTGCGCCGTTGAGCATGAGCTTCATATTGCCCGTACCCGAAGCCTCTGTTCCTGCCATTGAGATCTGCTCGGAAACATCTGCTGCTGCAACAAGCTTTTCAGCGTATGTAACACGGTAATTGCTCACAAATACGACCTTGATAAGATCCTTTGTATCTGGGTCGGAATTAACAAGCTTGCCTATTTCTCCGATAAGCTTGATGATTCCCTTTGCACGGTAATATCCCGGAGCAGCCTTTGCGCCGAAAATGTAGACCGTAGGAACGATATCCTTTATCCTGCCTTCTTTTATCTCAAAGTAAAGATAGAGTATCGAAAGAGCGTTCATAAGCTGACGCTTGTATTCATGCAGACGCTTGATCTGAATATCGAATATCATATCGGAGTCGAGCTTTATGCCTTCATTTTCGAAAATATAATCCGCAAGACGGCGCTTGTTCGCAGCCTTTATATCAATAAATCTGCCCAAAACCTTTTCATCATCGGCATATTTTTTCAGCTCTGCAAGGCGGTCAAGGTCGGTTATCCAGCTGTCCGTTCCAAGCAGTTCGGTGATGAGCGCAGAAAGCTCGGGATTGCAAAGCGCAAGCCATCTTCTTTGGGTAATTCCGTTGGTCTTGTTGCAGAAGCGTTCGGGGTAAAGCTCATACCAGTCCTTTAATACGGTCGATTTCAGCAGCTCGGTATGAATCTTTGCAACACCGTTTACGAATGACGACGCATAAACCGCCATATTAGCCATGTGAACGGTATCGCCGTTGATGATACGCATTTTCTCTCTGCTTTCAGCGGAAATGTTTTTGCGGATAGTTTCGGAGTGGAAATGCTCATTTATCATAATGATAATGCTGTAAATGTCGGGCAGTATCTCCTTGATAAGACGGATATTCCACTTTTCAAGAGCCTCCGCCATTATGGTGTGGTTTGTGTAGCAGAACACCTTTTTAGCCGTTTCAAAGGCTTTCTCAAAGGAATAGCCTTCCTCGTTCATCAGCTTGCGGATAAGCTCGGGAACAGCGATAACGGGGTGTGTATCGTTGAGCTGGATAACGTTATAATCGGCAAAGCTTTCCATATCGCCGATTTTTTCACGGTGCTTTCTCATAAGGTCGGCAACTGCTGCAGCGCTGAAAAAGTATTCCTGACGAAGGCGGAGCTTCTTGCCCTCGTCCGTTTCATCGTTCGGATAAAGCACTCTTGAAATATCCTCCGCACGGCGTTTAAGCTCGCTTGCTTCGGAGAATTTTCCGCTGTTAAAAAGTCCGAAATCAAATTCATTGTCCGTTTCCGCCTGCCATAAACGCAGAGTGCCGATGTTATCGCAGTCATAGCCGATAACGGGATAGTCATAAGGAACAGCCTGAACGTCAAAATCAGCAAAATGAACGGTTACAGCTTCGCTGTCACGTCTTATGCTCCACGGGTCGCCGAAACGTGACCAGTCGTCGGCAGTTTCACATTGAAAGCCGTTTTCGATGCTTTGCTTGAAAAGTCCGTATTTGTAGCGGATACCGTATCCGTCAAGAGGAAGCGAAAGAGAAGCTGCGCTGTCCAAAAAGCAGGCTGCAAGACGTCCAAGACCGCCGTTGCCGAGCGCTGCGTCCTCGATCTCTTCCATATCGTTGATATCTGCGCCGATAGCTTTGAGAGCTGCCGAAACATCATCGGTTATGCCAAGACAAAGCATATTGTTGTAGATAGCTCTGCCTACAAGAAATTCCATCGACAGATAGCTTGCTTTTCTTGTGCCGTCATGTGCAGCTCTGCTTTTATCCCACACGGGACGAAGCTCGTTCATCACGACCGCAGAAACTCCGCTGTGAAGCTGTTCGGGAGTAAACTTTTCGCTGCCGCCGCAGTTTTTTTCAAGCTCTGCCTTGATCTTTGCCTGTAAATTATCAATTTTCATAGCTTACTTTTCCTTTCTGTTCCTATTGCATATTTCGGTAAGACGTCTGAGCATATCCGCATTTTCTGCCGAAAAATCCGATCTTACAGCTCTCCATCTCCAGTTATTACCGATAGTTGAAGGTATGTTTATTCTTGCTTCGCTGCCATAACAACACAATTCCTGTATCGTTGTCATAGCAATGTCGGCTGTGCTTTGCCATGCCATTCTGATAAGTGCGTGAGGAATATCGGAATTTTTTCTGATATTCAGATATTCACGGCAGAATTTATTATCCCTCCTTTTATTATGTGTTACCCACCCTGCAGCGGTGTCGCTGTCATGTGTGGAAGTATATACAGCGCAGTTTGAGCTGCTGTAATTCTGAGGCATATATTCGCTTTTTCCGCTTGGGTCAAAGGCGAACTGCAGCACCTTCATTCCGGGATAACCCGTTTTTTTGAGAAGTCTGCGCACCGCAGGGGTAACTATCCCGAGATCCTCCGCAATGATGTTTCCCTTGCCCGTGCGGCTGATTATCTCGCCGAAAAGCTCGAACGAAGGTCCCTGCCGCCATTCGCCGTTTCGGGCGGTTGCGTCGCCGTAGGGTATTGCATAGTATCGTTCAAAGCCGATAAAATGATCTATTCTGACTATATCGTAAAGCTTTTTTGCATAAGCGATTCGCTCGACCCACCAGTCGAAGTTTTCCTCTTTCATGTGCTTCCAGTTGTAAATGGGATTGCCCCAAAGCTGACCGTCTGCCGAGAAGCAGTCGGGCGGAAAGCCTGCAACAACAGTCGGAACTCTTTTTTCGTCAAGCTCAAAAAGTTCCGGCTTGCACCAGACATCGCAGCTGTCATAAGCGCAGTAGATCGGAATATCACCGATTATTTGTATTCCCTTTTTGTTGACGTATGTTTTCAGCCGCTGCCATTGCTCGGAGAATTTGAACTGCATAAAGCGTTCAAAAGCTATCTCCTCCGCATACTGCTCACGGGCTTTTTTAATAGCTTCTTCATCACGCATACGCAAAGGCTCATCCCATTCGTTCCAAGGCCTTCCTCCGTTTACGCTCTTTAGCGCCATAAACAGCGCATAGTCCTCGACCCAAGGATTTTCCTCCGAAAAACGTTCAAGTGAGCTTTTCAAAGCGTCATCCTTTATAAAACGCATATATGCTTTTTTCAGAACGCCGTAAATATTTTCATATATCGTGCCATAGTCGATATAACGCTCGCTTTCACGCCACTTTATATCTGCATACTCTTCCTTTTTCAGCAAACCCTCTTCCTCGAGCGTTTCAAGGCTTATAAAATAAGGATTTCCTGCAAATATTGAAAAGCTCTGATACGGCGAGTCACCGAAGCTTGTGGGGGACAGGGGAAGTATCTGCCAAATCGACTGACCGCATTCTTCAAGATAATCGGCAAATTCATAAGCTTCTCTGCCCATTGTTCCTATTCCGTAATCATTGGGCAAGCTTGAAATGTGGAATAAAATTCCGCTTTTTCTCATAATACACCTCTTTCCTTTACTGTTTCGCCGTTCACATATTCAGCGTCAAGAAGTATATGTGAAGCTTCGGCATTGTTTTCTATCATATCAACAAGCATTTTTACCGATGTTTCGGCAAGCTTATCCACAGGCTGATGAAAGGTCGTTATCCTCGGAGTGTAAAAATCCGCAAGCTCCAGTCCGTCGAAGCCGATAACCGAAATATCATCGGGGATCCTGAGTTTCATATCCGCAAATGCTCGGACAGCGCCGATCGCCATTATATCCGACATTGCAATGACCGCTGTTATATCGTCATGTTCGGAATAAAGCTTTTGTGCCTTCTCATAAGCGGAGCCGAAGGAAAATTCACATATCTCAGTCAATTCTTCGGCATTGGAGATCCCATATTCGGACAAGGTATCGCATATACCCCGAAAGCGTTCGCAGAAAGGACCTTCGGATTTATGGTCGCCGCTGAGTATCCCTATCCTGCGGTGACCGATCTCACAAAGCTTGGCGGCAGCTGCTTTACCTCCCTGAAAGTCGTTGACGCTCACCGATGAAAGATTTGCAAAACCGGGCTTCCCTGCATACGCTGTACAAAGTACGCTCGGTATGCTGAGCTTGGAAAAATCCTTTTGAAAAATGCAGATATTTCCGCCGAGAAATATTATTCCAACGGGTTTCATTTCTTCACATAAATGAAGCGCCTCGGATATCTCGTTGTCATTTTCGCTTATATAGCTGACCGTAACGGATATTCCCTTTTTCCATGCCGAGGACTGTATCTGCTCAAGTATCGGTGTGAAGAACAGATTTGCATTGCCCTTTACGATAAGCAGTATGTTTTTCCCCGAAGACTGCTTTAAAAGCTTTGCGTTGCGGTTGGGGGAGTAATTATATTCCTTTACGATCCTGCATATACGTTCCTTAGTTTCGGCATTGACATCGGGGTGATCGTTAAGCGCTCTTGAAACGGTGCTTACAGCACAGCCCGATATTCTGGCAATGTCTTTTATTGTCAAGAAACCTCCACCACCTTATAATTCATATCTGTTGTTTCGGAAACGTTATCGGTAACGTTTCCGACAAGCAAAGTTTATCACAACTGCCTAAAAAAAGCAATCCTTTTGCCGGAAAATCTATGTTTCGCACTAAACGCACAGCGGGTTTGAGTATGTTTCGTGAAAAAACGGATGATGCCGCTCATTGCAAAACAAGGCTTGATAGAGGTGGACTGTGATCTTTATAGGTCATATTTTTTATGCTTCTCAAACGGCGAAGGTACGTCGTTTGCATAAAAATAGGTTCTGTCAAGCCTATGGGCAGGTACACAAGCACTACTATTATCATTTTTTACACAGCAGAAATGGGAATTCTTTTTCTTGTGTTAAAGATTCTTTTATGTTATAATAAGATCAATACATAAAAAAGGAGACTGACAATGTATCGGATATATATAATTGAGGATGACCGCACCATTGCAAACGCCGTTAAAAACCACCTTGAAAAATGGGGCTTTGAAGCCAAATGCGCAGAGAATTTTAAGGATATAATGAGTGAGTTTTCAGAGTATTCTCCTCATCTGGTGCTGATGGATATCGGCCTTCCATTTTACAATGGCTTTTATTACTGCTCGGAGATACGCAGGATATCAAAGGTGCCCGTTGTTTTTCTGTCATCGGCTTCGGATAATATGAATATTGTAATGGCAATGAATATGGGCGGCGACGATTTTATTGCAAAGCCGTTTGACCTTACTGTTCTTATGGCGAAAATACAGGCGATCCTGCGCCGTACATACGATTTTGGCTCGGAAACCAATGTCATTACCCATAAGGGCGCTATGCTGAACGTTTCCGATGCAACGCTCACATTTAACGGTGAGAAAATTGATCTTACCAAGAACGAATACCGTATTCTGCTCACCTTGCTTGAAAACAAGGGCAAGGTCGTGAGCAGGGATTTCCTTATGAACAAGCTCTGGGAAACCGACAGCTATGTTGATGAAAATACTCTAACTGTCAACGTTTCAAGACTCAGAAAAAAGCTTGAAAAATCGGGACTTACGGACTTTATCGAAACAAAATCCGGTATGGGTTATATAGTGGAGTGAGTTAAAATGATTGCTGATTATTTTATATCTCATAAGAAGAGCGTTATGGCATGGCTTATCATCTGTGCTTTGTTTGCGCTTGTTTTTTCGCTGTACGGACTGCCTATTGCTCCTGTGCTTTACGGAAGTATGCTCAGCGGTTTTTTCGGACTTGTTTTTCTGATAATTGATTTTATTTTTTACCGCAGAAGACGCATTATCCTGCAAAAGCTTGCTGAGGAGATCACACTTTCTGCCGATAATATCCCACTGCCGCAAAATGGTATTGAGGAAGAGTATACAAGGCTTATCCGTATTCTTTCCGATACTCTCAGAGCTTCGGAAAACGAAAGTGCAGAGAGGCTTTCCGATATGACGGATTATTACACTATGTGGGTGCATCAGATAAAAACGCCTATTGCCGCTATGGGACTAATTTTGCAGGGTGGCGATAGTCCTGAATACTGCGAACTGTCGGAAAGCTTACAAAGGATAGAACAGTATGCGGAAATGGTGCTTTGCTATCTTCGGCTTGACAGCGACAGCAGCGACCTTGTTATAAAAGAATACGACCTTGACGGTATTGTCAGACAAGCTGTGAGAAAGTTTTCATCTCAGTTTATCCGCAGGCGGCTAAAGCTTATCTATGAGCCGCTGAATAAGACAGTTCTGACCGATGAAAAATGGCTTCTTTTCGTTATTGAGCAGGTTATCTCCAATGCCGTGAAATATACTCCCTCGGGTGAGGTTGAGATATACTGCGAAGAGCCGCTGACCTTGTGTATAAGAGATACGGGGATCGGGATAGCTACCGAAGATCTGCCCCGTATATTTGAAAAGGGCTACACGGGCTGAAACGGCAGACT
>JBJEQL010000314.1:0-2052 GCA_051881735.1 Oscillospiraceae bacterium | reverse complement strand
GGAATAATGGCTGCGATAATTTCATTTCTGGGATTTCTGCTTGAAAATATATGGCTCGCATTCACAAAGGGCTATATTGACAACCGTAATATGACAATGCCGTTTCTTTTCGGCTACGGTATGGCAGTTATCTCTATATATGCGATTTTCGGGACACCTCAGAATATGCTCCTCGCAGGAAGGATCCCCGTGAAAGAACACAGCGAACTTATTTATTTTATTGCGGTATTTTTCGCAGTAAGCATAGGTGAGATCGTTCTCGGTTATGCAGTTGAAAAGCTTTGCGGTTTTGAATACTGGAATTACACAAGGCTTCCTCTGCACGTTACAAAATACACAAGCGTTTTCACAAGCCTTGGTTTTGCAGCTATTATTTCACTTTTTATGCATTACGCATTCTGTCCGATAATGGAACTGATCGGAAGAATTAATCCTGAGATCGGAAAAACAGCTGCTTTTCTGCTGACAGCGATAATGTTTACGGATTTTGTTGTAAGTTTCTATCGTATGCACAAAAAGCATTCGCTTAACGAACGCTGGAGAATTTCAATATCCGATGACGACCACCACATTGTAAAGACCACAATTTGACGAAATTACACGATTTGACAGCGAAAAATTTTTATAGTATAATATGGGCAGTAAAGCTTTTTCAAGTTTTGCTGCCCATATTCGCAAAGGAGATCAAATTTATGTTTAAAATTCTTGTTGCAGAAGATGACACCGAACTCAGAAAGCTGTTCTGCACGGTTTTAAAAAACAATTCATACAGCACTTTTGAAGCTTCCAACGGTGAAGAGGCTCTCGAAATAATTGACAAGGAATATATTGATCTTATCATTTCCGATATAATGATGCCGAAAATGGACGGTTATGAACTTACAAAGCAGCTTCGTGAATCGGGTATCGACATACCTATTCTTATGGTAACAGCAAAAGACGGTATTTTCTACAAGCGTGAGGGGTTCAGCTCCGGAACAGATGATTATATGGTAAAGCCGGTCGATGTAAACGAAATGATATGGCGTGTTCAGGCGCTGCTGCGGCGCTCAAAAAGCATTCATGAACGAAAGCTTACAATCGGCAGCACCACGCTTGAATGTGATTCCTACACAATAAGCTGCAACGGCGAAAGCACGGTACTTCCGCCGAAGGAATTCAATCTGCTGTACAAGCTTGCGTCTGCGCCGAACAGAACTTTCACACGAGTACAGATAATGGACGAAATATGGGGACTTGATTCGGAATCCACTCCGCACACTCTTGAAGTCCACATCGGACGTCTTAGGGAGCATCTCAAAGACAATCCCGACATTGAAATCGTGACCGTCCGCAATCTCGGATACAAGGTAAAAACAAAATGAAAAAGAAGAAAAAAGAAAAGGTGCCTCTCCGTCTGACGATACTTTTCACGGTCATCGTAAGCCTTATAATGGCTGCAAGCATCCTCATTGCCGGCATAATCATGATAATCATATATTTCACGAATATTTTTGAGGATGGAAATATTCCGCTTTTTATTGCGATCTACATAGTTATCATCTGTATGTTTTTCGCAGGCATCGCCACAAAAGTCGTCAGCGACAAGATATTTGTTCCGATGATAAAACTTAATGAATCGATGAACCGCGTTGCAGGCGGCGATTTTACTGTTCAGATGAACGAAACAGGAATGTTCCGTGAAGTCCGTGAGATGATACACAACTTCAACATCATGACAAAGGAACTCAGCAGCAACAAGATCATCCACACCGACTTCACACGAAATGTATCGCATGAAATGAAAACCCCTCTGTCAACAATTGAGGGTTACGCTACGCTTTTGCAAGATCCCAATATTTCATACGAAACAAGAGCCGAATACGCTGGGAAGATAATTCAGAACACTAAGCGACTTACCACTCTGACAGGAAATATTCTTGCACTGTCCAAGTTAGAAAACAATTCTGTTGCTATCGAAAAAAAGCTGTTTTCCCTCGATGAGCAGCTTCGTCAGGTCGTACTTATGTATGAGGAGATATGGACGGAGAAAAACATTGATATCGACATTGA
>JBJEQL010000313.1:0-7965 GCA_051881735.1 Oscillospiraceae bacterium | reverse complement strand
GTTATCACAGGTGAATGTAAGATACGAGGCATACGCTGCGTTATCGGTATCATGCATTCACGCTATATGATGGCTTCAATGGGAAGCGTCGTGGGTGAAAAAATAACAAGAGCGTTTGAATACGGTGCAGAACACAAGCTTCCGGTCATAATGTTTACAGCATCGGGCGGCGCTCGTATGCAGGAGGGCATCGTTTCCCTTATGCAGATGGCGAAAACAAGCGGCGCAGTCGCAAAGCTTGCCGAAGCAGGACAGCTTTACATTGCGGTAATGACCGACCCGACAACAGGCGGCGTTACGGCTTCATTTGCTTCACTTGGTGATATCATAATCGCAGAGCCGAAGGTCGTTATCGGATTTGCCGGAAGAAGAGTTATCGAGGGTACGATAAAACAGCGCCTTCCCGACGATTTCCAGACGTCTGAATTCATGCTTGAACACGGCTTTGTTGATATGATCGCAGAAAGAAAGACCATGCGCAGGACTTTGGCGCATATTTTAAAGCTTAACGGCTACAAGCCTGCGGAGGATGTGTGAAAATGGAAATGAATAATAAGCTTACGCCTCCCGAAAGGCTTGACCTGATAAGAGATAAGAACCGTCCGACCGTTCGTGACTATATACCGATGATATTTGATGAGTTTATTGAGCTTCACGGTGACAGATACTACGGCGACGACAGAGCTATTATAGGCGGACTTGCTTCGATAAAAGGGATGCCTGTGACTGTCATTGCCGAGGTCAAGGGCAGAAATCTGGCAGAAAACAAGGAGTCGAATTTTGCGATGCCGCACCCGGAGGGTTACAGAAAGGCACTTCGTCTTGCAAAGCAGGCGGAGAAATTCCACCGTCCTGTGATATGCTTTATCGATACCCCCGGTGCGTTCTGCGGAGTTGAAGCGGAGAATCGTGGTCAGGGTGAGGCTATCGCACGAAATATCATGGAGTTCATGACGCTTAAAACGCCGGTCATTTCCGTTGTACTCGGAGAAGGCGGAAGCGGCGGTGCGCTTGCACTCGGCGTCTGCGATACGCTTGCGGTGTTGGAGAACTCGATCTATTCGGTAATTTCACCAAGAGGGTTTGCATCGATACTCTGGAAGGATGGCGGAAGAGAGCGTGAAGCCGCTTCAATAATGAAAATAACGGCTGAAGATATGCTCGAACTCGGCGTTGCGGAGGAGATAATTAGCGAGCCTTTTGGCGGTGCACAGAACGATTCAAGTGAAACAGCCGAAAATATCTCGGAATTTTTGTTGAAAACGCTGAAAGAAAAAATGGCGATAGATATTGACGTTTTGCTAAATGAACGATATACTAAGTTTAGAAAAATCGGCGAGTTCGAAGAACTGTGATTTTTTGATAAGAATATAAACGGATATTCTCCGCATATATTTGCGGAAGAGTCCTTTATATACGGCAAAGCTTCTGCAATGCCTTTTATCGCCTTAAAGGCGAAATTATAAATCAATAATATGGAGGAAAACAAAATGGTATTTGATAAGGTTAAGGAATTGATCATCGATCAGCTCGACGTTGATGAGGACAGCGTTACAGCAGGCGCTAACATTCAGGATGACCTCGGTGCAGACTCTCTCGACGTTGTAGACCTCGTTATGAGCCTTGAGGAAGAATTCGATATCGAGATCCCCGATGAAGCTGTTGAGAACATCAAGACAGTTGGCGATATCGTTAAGTATATCGAAGACAATCAGTAATTTTTAGTCGAAATATGTCAAAGTGTATAATCCCTTTTGGGGTTGTACACTTTTATTTTGTCAAAATGACTAAAAAGTGGCACAAAATTGGTACAAATGTATATTGAAAAAAGAGAAAAAATAAGCTATAATAATATAAATATATTTGTTAATTAATGTCTGCTCGACAACCGAAAAAGTGCGTAGAAGCTTTGCTTCGGAGTATTTTTCGGTTGTTGGGTGTAAGGTTTTGCGGTTTAGCCAATAACTGCCCTAAGGGCAGTTATTGAGTACGCACTAATTAATACTAATAACCATTTAACCTATGGATAAAATACGGCGGATATAATACGCCCACTCTGTGTCAAACTTCCTTGATTGTTCGTATTCTATCCACCGTCTTTATCCATAGAACAAATGGTTATTAGTATAAATCATCATATAAAATAATGAGGTCTGGAGGACTGTACCGGGCAGAGTGATCCGGTGCAACGTAGTGAATGGTAAGAAAATGGGGACAAAGCCGAATATCTGCATTGCTCATCTGGGGAGCTGTTTTGTCATTTCTGACGGTTATAGCTTCGGTTTGCTGCACCTTTTTGGAAATTGACCGCCGTGCAGGTTATGTGGCAGCGGCGCTTGCTTTGGCTGCAGCTGTGCTTGATATTGCTGCGTTTGCAGCAGATAAAAAGGAACGCAGGCTCACGGACGAAGAGTTTGATCTGCTCAAAAGCTCTGCTTTTGTAAGTTACGATGAAGCAGCCGGAAAGGCTTCGATCACCGGAGCGTTTACCGAGTTGACCGGCATTGAGACCGGTTCAAAGGTCATCGGCAGAGAAAAGTATTGTTCCGTGATGGAGGAAATAATCTCAAGCCGTCATTCTACAGAAAAGGATACATATATGTCCGTTGCGGCGGATAAGTGGATAAAGGTCGTTTCCAACAAGATAGGCAGATTTGAATTCACGGAAATAACCGATGTCACCGATTTTATCGCAGGAAAGAATACTATCAACAGTCTGAGAAATTACGATATTTCCACCGGACTTATGACAAAAGAAACTTTTACAGGCAAACTAACTGAGGCTTCGGCTCTGACAGCGGGAATATATGGCCTTATCCATATTACTATAAACGGTGCAGACAAGATCTCTTCGTTTGCAGGTGTGCATAATGCTGATGAGATGCTTACAAAGGCTGCGGCTATTGTTAAAAGGTTTGAAAATCCGCACAATATCTTTGCAGGAAGAACTTCGACTAACGATTTTAGTGTTCTTGTTACCGATACATACGATGACGGCTGCCGCAAGCTTGCCGAAAAGATCATGGGCGAAATAAGAGAAATGATATCGGCGCTTCCGGGCAACGGCTCGATCGCAAAGGTCTACTGCGGATATGCGCTTGCAATGGGAAACAGCGATGCGGCGACTCTTATTGCGGAAGCGGATTTTGCAGCGTTTGACGCAGAAAACAGAAAGTCGCAGACTGCGGTTCTGTTTAACGCCGACAATTACTCGCTGAAGGCTCAGGAATTCCGCAAAAATCAGGTATTTGAAACAATTATAGATGAAGATCGTATCGACTATCACTTCCAGCCGATAGTTAATGCACGCACCGGTGAGATATACGGTTATGAAGCGCTTATGCGTCCGCAGGCTGTGGACGGCATAAAGCTTTCGCCGCTTGATGTTCTCGAAATTGCCAAGCAGATGGATATGCTTTACAGCATTGAACATATCACATTCTGGAAAACGCTTAAGATACTTTCGGAAAATCAGGACTTCTTCCATAACAGAAAGCTATTCATCAACTGCATACCGAATGCTCTTCTCAGCGATGAGGAGTATGAGGAGCTTTCCGATAAATACGGAATGCTGTTTGAAAAGCTTGTTGTTGAAGTAACGGAGGAAAACCCTGTTTTCGACAGCGCTATTAACGTTATAAATGTGCGCTACCGCAACAAGAAGGCACAGATCGCACTTGATGACTACGGAACCGGATATTCAAACGATTCTACGCTGCTTACGGTCAAGCCAAGCTGCATAAAGATAGACCGTTCTATCATGAGCGGCATCGACAAGGATGTTCAGAAACAGCACCTTGTTGCAAATATGATAAACTTCGCAACACAGCATGAGATTATGGTTCTCGGCGAGGGAATCGAAACATTTGAGGAGCTTGAAACAGCTATCGCACTTGGTGTTGACCTTATTCAGGGTTACGTTGCCTGCCGTCCGACAGCGGTTCTTATGCTTGAAATACCGTCCGAGATAAAGAACCGTATCCTTGCCTATAATATCAAGCACAGAGGAAAAGTTAGCAAGACCTACTTTATCAACGAGCATGAAACAGCGGATATCGTTGAACTCAGCCTTGCAGGCTTCAACGAGATCAGAATAAGATCCGATAGCGCAAATATTATCGGAAACACCGATGTTCAGATCGATATGAAGATCTACATTGACAACAAACGTGCTTCGACAAGAGTGAAGTTTGAAAATGTAAATATTATATGCAGCGAGGACAACGGCTGTTCTGTTATTCTTACGACCGGAACACAGGCAAACATCGAATTTTCCGGAAGCAACTATATCAAAAACGGCGGCATAAGAGTTCCCGAGGGTGCAGAGCTTTTTGTGAGCGGCAACGGACAGCTCGAAATAAGCAGCACGAGGATTTATTCATTTGGTATAGGCGGAAACTATATGCAGAGATACGGCAGGATCACTTTCGGCGGAGAAAACAAAATCAAAATCGCTTGCTCAGGCGACTGCGTTGTAGGGATCGGCGGTGCAGAGGGCGATTCGGATGCGGTTATTTCCGCAAACAGCGGCAGTATCGCTATGGCTGTTGACGGAAAGAGTATCGTTGCGATCGGATCCTATGGCGGCGCTTCGACGATCAAGCTCAACGACTGCGATATCAAGATAGATATGGGCGGAGATAACGTTACTGCTATAGGTTCCCGCGTTGGAAAGACTGTAATTGACAGCCTTGCAAACCTTGACATCAATATTTCGGGCAACAACTGCTGCGGAATAGGCGTTCTTAATAAGGGTGAAGGTTCAATAATCGTTAACGGCAGCGATGTGAATATGCTTGTCCGCGGCAAAAATATTGTCGGTATCGGAACGATCGGCGGAAATGTTGAATCGGTCATGAACGCCGGAGTTGTAAACATCCGCTGTGAGGGCAATAATGCAACGGGTATCGGCGATATGGAAGGCAAGGGCGCTATCCGTCTGAGAGGTGCCGCTATCAAAGCCATTGCTAAAGCGTCTGTGGAAAATCCTATCGGTTCAAAGGAAGGAAAGATCTTTGTCACCAGCGGCAGCATTGAAACAAGCAATGTTGAGCCGCTTGAATGTTACTCGCTTGCCGGTGAAAAGCTTGTCCGCGTTGAAGCTGACGGAAAAACCGATTTCAGAAAAACTGTCCGCAGCGGCGGCGATTCCTATATTTATAACGCAGGTATGACGGGAGAGGAAAAGATGTATATTTATCTCCCCGAAACAGAAGCACAGAATATGTAAACTATACAAGTTGTAATTTATCCGCGATTATTTGCATATTGTTATGAAAACGGAAGATTACAGCTTGTATTTTTGTTGGATATTTGTAATATTGTTAAAATATTATACAAAATATAATCAGGGCAAGACTGCATTGGCCTTGAATATATAAAGATAGACGTATATTCGGTGTGAAATGGGAAAATGATAGGGCAGTTTGAATAAAAATTGTTAAATTTCTTATAACTACTTGACAAATAAGATGAAATAGTGTATAATATGTAAAGTAATTTTGCTTTACATCTGATTGGGGAGTGATTATCGTGAGCGGAGAAAAGAATTTGCAGTTTTCGGTTTTGCTTGATTATTACGCAGATATGCTCACCGATAAACAGCGTGATGTTATAGATCTTTATTATAATGAGGATCTGTCGCTTTCCGAGATCGCAGAGCATGAGAACATTACAAGACAGGGCGTGCGTGACAGCATCAAGCGCGGCGAACAGACGATGCTTGAACTGGAAGAAAAATTCCACCTTGCTGAACGTTCGCAGAAATATTATGATATTATCACCGAAGTGGGTCAGCTTGCCGCAGATATCAAGGAAGAATGCGTGCATTGGACTGCTCCGAAATCAATAACCAAGCGTGCTGAATATCTTGTTCAGCTTGCCGAGGAAAACAAAGACTTGTTCTGAGAACTGCCGACAGTTGAACAGCGGCTTTTCTTGATCTTGAAAGGAGATCGTATATGGCGTTTGAAGGCTTGTCCGAAAAACTCAGCAGCGTTTTTAAGCGCCTGAAGGGACGAGGAAAACTTACGGAGGCTGACGTTAAAGAAGCGATGCGTGAAGTTCGCCTTGCTTTGCTTGAAGCTGACGTAAACTATAAGGTAGTAAAGGACTTCGTTGCGAAGGTAACGGAACGTGCTGTTGGTGAAGATGTGCTGCAAAGCCTTACACCCGGTCAGCAGGTAATAAAGATCGTTAACGACGAGCTTGTCGCTCTTATGGGCGATGGCACAGCAAGAATAGAATTTCCGTCAAAGCCGCCGTGCATTATCATGATGTGCGGACTTCAGGGTTCCGGTAAGACGACCCATGCGGCAAAGCTTGCAAAGTATTTCAAGGATATGGGAAAGCGTCCGCTGCTTGTAGCCTGCGACGTTTACCGTCCTGCGGCTATCGACCAGCTCGGCGTTGTCGGAAAGAAAGCTGATGTAAAGGTCTTTGAAATGGGTCAGATAAACCCTGTCACCATTGCAAAGGAAGCGGTCAAACACGCAAAAGATCACGGCAATGATGTCGTTATTCTCGATACCGCAGGTCGACTTCACATTGACGAGGCTCTTATGAACGAGCTTAAGTCGATAAAGGAGGAAACCGCGCCGAACGAGATAATGCTCGTTGTTGACGCAATGACAGGTCAGGATGCTGTTAACGTTGCGAAAGCGTTTGATGACGCTCTTGGCATCGACAGCGTACTTATGTCAAAGCTTGATTCCGATACAAGAGGCGGTGCGGCGCTGTCTGTACTCGCTGTTACAGGTAAACCGATAAAGTTTGTCGGCACAGGCGAAAAGCTTGATGATTTTGAGCCTTTCCACCCCGACAGAATGGCATCGAGAATTCTCGGCATGGGCGATATGCTCACTCTTATCGAAAGAGCACAGTCGACCTTTGACGAGGAGAATTCACAGAAACTTGCTGAACGCATCAAGGAGAACACGTTCGATATGAACGACCTTCTCGACCAGATGAAGCAGATACAGAAAATGGGTCCTATCAAGCAGATACTTGGTATGCTCCCCGGCATAGGCAATAAGCTTGACGATGTGGACGTTGACGACAGTCAGGTGAAGCGCATTGAAGCTATTATCCTGTCGATGACTCCTGCCGAGAGAGCAAAGCCCTCGCTTATAAATCCGCCGAGAAAGCGCCGGATCGCTGCAGGCAGCGGAAATTCCGTTGCCGATGTCAACAGACTGCTCAAGCAGTTTGAAGAAATGCAGAAGATGATGAAGCAGCTCGGTATCATGGGCAAAAACGGCAAGGGTAAGAAGAATAAGCTGCGTATCCCTGCAGGAATGATGGGAATGGGCGGATTTCCGCCGATGAAATAATTTAAAATGGATATTTTCTATTTTATCTTGTTTGCTGCGATGGGTGCATTTTGCCTGCTTGCGGCGGTGATGGACTGGAAATGGTTCGTTGATTACTGGGCTTACCAAAACGGCAGACCGAGGCAGCGCCTTAAAAACAGGAATGTTCTGCGCTTTCTTATCGGAGCGTCAGGGGCGGTGCTGATACTGTTCGGGTTTGCGATTCTTTTTGGTTGGCTTTGAATTTTGGAATTATGGAAATTTGGGTTTTTGAATTAAGGAAAATTGGATTAGAGGTTGGTTTATGATAATGTTTGCATTTGATATGCTTGTGGTGCTTTGCATTTTTTTTGCGGCAGAGCCTACGATATATCTTGCGAAGTGCAGACGAGAAAATGATAATGGAAACAATGCGGATATTGATTCTCCAAAGATGAATACCGCAGTAAAGATTTCCTATCTGTTTTCCGTCCTTTCCGCAGTCGCTGCGGCAGTTGTTTATTTTGGGTTCAATGCAGAAATGCTTTGAAATACAATTTGAGAAAATATTATTGGAGGTGAATATAAATGGCAGTTAAAATCAGACTCAGAAGAATGGGTGCTAAGAAGGCTCCTTTCTACAGAATCGTTGTTGCAGATTCCAGATACCCCAGAA
>JBJEQL010000312.1:0-2065 GCA_051881735.1 Oscillospiraceae bacterium | reverse complement strand
CTGTTGCCGATAAGATAGCGGATAATCTTATCTCCCTGCACAGCGCAAAAAATCCCTCAGGCTTCGGACCCTTGGGAGCAGATACATATTTTGCCAGTTGGCAGGATTATTACTTTAACATTGCCAAAAAGGTGGTAATAAAAGCGAAGGCACTGACCAAAAAGGGACAGCTCACCGAGGAGATATTGTCGGTTTTCAGAAGATCCATCGACTGCTTTGCCGGCATATTTGACATACCCATTACGGAAGCTTGCCTGATACACGGGGATTATTCCACCCGTAACATACTGCTTAATGACCGCAGGACGGAC
The DNA here is from genome assembly GCA_051881735.1 of Oscillospiraceae bacterium. Classification (GTDB taxonomy): domain Bacteria; phylum Bacillota; class Clostridia; order Oscillospirales; family Ruminococcaceae; genus UMGS363. The sequence continues at coordinate 1,754 of JBJEQL010000312.1, read as the reverse complement.
GTGGCTGCGGTGATAGACCCGCATAACTGCTGCTGGGCTGACAGCGAATTTGACCTGTATCAGCTTGACAGCGCCAACGGCAGGGAGCTGGGACTGCTGGAAAGATACTCGGAGAAAAAGGCGCTCAGCCCGAATTTTGAGTCCAAGCGCCGATTTTACGAATTATACACCGAGGTAGATCGTTACTTTAACTCAGGCGCAAATGTCAATTTAACAGCTGTGGGCGGGCTTGCGGAGCGCTTGCTGGAAATACTGCCGAAGGATCGCTAAATATCCCCTTTGTACAGATACTCATTTGTGTATCTGTATAAAGGGGATATTATACTAAACACTCATTGAATTATGGGAATCTCTCGCCGCAAAACCGCATATATCAAAGCTTTTGCGGCGATTTCTTCTCCATAATTCTAATGGTGTTTAGTATTAGTTTTGACACTTTTATTTTATTCGGAAACTACCGTGTTTTTGCCGGATTTCTTTCCGATGTAAAGACGTTCGTCGGCAAGACCGATTATTTCTTCGATAGTGGCTGCCTCGGTGCTTTCGGCGGCGCCTGCGGTAATGGTGCATCGGATAAGCTTTTCATCGCACAGTATTTCCATATCTTCGATATATGCCCTAATTCTCTCCGCCACAAGAGAGGCACCGCTCAGGGGAGTGCCCGACGCAAGGATAAGTATCTCCTCGCCGCCCCATCTGCATACATAATCATTCTCACGGAGAAGTGAGGTCACAGCTTCGGAAAGGCGTCTGAGCACTTCATCGCCGCTGTTATGACCATAGGCATCGTTTATCTGTTTGAAATCATCTATATCGCACATAATGACCGAGAATGTCCTGCCCGAGCTTTCGGCGCTGCTTAAAAGCTTGTCCATGCTTCTGCGGTTGTACAGTCCTGTGAGAGCGTCAATGCCTGCCATCTTGTCAAGCTTGGCGTTCTGCTCCACAAGCACGGATCTTGAAAACTGTATCTCACGCAGGAATAACAGGGAGAAAAACAACAGCAGGGCAAAGGTGCAGAAGGTGTTGAAAATGTAGATATACATGGAGGCTTTTTCGGAAACAGTGTAGACAGGCTCTATTCTGTAGGAAATTATTCTGCATACAACAAAGCTCAGCAGACAGCACAGTCCGATAAGCAGGGATTCGTTCAGACTTGAGCTTTCGTCCAGAGAGAAGTGCATATAGAAGATAACGGGCATTATTCCCAGAATATACAAAGGAAATCCCAGCTGCCACCCCACAAGTATGGTGGCGGTGTAGGAGTGCAGGCATATTTCCACAAAGGCTATGTAATAAAAGAGGATATACCTTTCCTTTTTGACGAGTATTCCGCAAAGGATATAGCAGATTGTGCTGGCAATATTAAATATCACCATGCTGTAAACGCCTATGGAGGCGAATATAAAGATGAGGATAAAATGTACTATAGCTGCGCTCCATTGGAGAATGGTGTATTTTATCCTGTTAGTGACTGCAGCGCCGTCTACAAATATATTTGAAAATAACTGCTTTGTTTTTGTATTTTTCAAAATGCCGCTCCTTTGTCAATTTGTTTTTATATTTGTAATATATAATATATATCGGCGTAGTAATGGAAAATCTTTAGAAATTCGGAAAAAAATTCGGCGTATAATCCATATTTATTTTCAGATAATAACATCGAGGACATTCCTCGGGTTTGCGGAAACGCCGATAGGGAATACGGAGATAAGACTTATCGGCGTTTCATTTTACTATAGAAAGTAGGTCTT
>JBJEQL010000311.1:0-7996 GCA_051881735.1 Oscillospiraceae bacterium | reverse complement strand
GCAATGAAGATATTTCTTATCTGGAGGAACCGTATCTTCCGCATCGCATTGTGGGTGCTATTGACAGCAATCCGCCTGAAGGCGTTATTCTGTTGGATGAAAAGAAATAATTGTTCAAAATATCAAAGAAACGATGCGGCTGAAAGAATTTGCTGCACTTACATTTTAAGTATATTTTTCTGCATAACAGTTTGTGACAAGCAAACAAAAATCACTGTTAAAAAATCGAAACGGAGGTATCATTATGATATACAAAGAACTTAATAATGGCATAAAAATGCCAATGCTCGGCTACGGAACGTATCAGGTGAACAATGCTGAGGAATGCAAAACCGGCATTGTAGAAGCGATCCGTGCCGGATATCGGTTAATCGACACAGCGCAGGCTTATGGAAACGAAGGTGCTGTCGGTATAGGTATCAAGGCGGCTATCGACGAGAAGCTTTGCACCCGTGAGGAGCTTTTTATCACAACTAAGGTATGGTTTCGCTCTTTTGAAACCGAAGATTGCCGTGAAAGTCTTGACGAGTCAATGAAAAAGCTCGGCGTAGACTATATAGACATGGTGCTTCTTCATTGGCCTTTTGGAAATGTCTATGCGGCTTGGCGTGTGCTTGAAGAATACTACAAGGAAGGCAGGATCAGGGCTATTGGTGTTTCCAATATGGAGGCTGACCGTTTCATTGACCTTATCACGTTTAATAAGGTCAAGCCGGCTGTCAATCAAATCGAAACGCATCTTTATTGCCAACGCCTTAAAGAAAAGGAATGGCTTGAAAAGTATGGTATCGCGCATCAGGCTTATTCACCGCTCGGTCAGGGTATGGCAAATGAGATGTTCTCCGAGCCTGCGGTAAAAGATCTTGCCGACAAGTACGGCAAAACTCCTGCACAGGTGCTTCTGCGTTTCCTTATCCAAAGCAATGTTGCAGTCATTCCGAAGTCGGTCCATTCCGAACGTATTGTAGAAAATATAAATATTTTTGATTTTGCTCTGACCGAGGATGAGATGATGTCCTTACAGGCTTTAGACAAGGCTTCGCCTATGATAGGTGATCCTGAAAATCCCGAAAAGGTCAAGTTTGCAATGACTTGGTGAGGCGGTGTGCTGTGAATAGAAATGAAACTATGAACAGAAAAAAGGTATTGATACTTGGTGCAACCGGTTTGTTCGGATCTGCATTAACCCAAAAGCTGACCGAACTTGACAGATATGAGCTGACCTTATCTGCCCGACACGCAGCGGATAAGTATAACGATTCCAAACATATCAGAGTTGTAAACTGCAATGCCGAAAACGCTGATGAATTGCAAGCACTTGTCAAAAGACAGGATGTTGTTTATTGTGCTATCTCAGGCGAGGTACTGCCGGTCGTTGCTAAAAATCTTGTTTCTTCTGATGTGAACAGGCTTCTGTTTATGGGAGCTGTCGGCATTTATAATGAGATCCCCATTGATATGGACGGCGATGATAATCTTGATAATGAACCGGAACAGATACCTAACCGCAAAGCCGTTGATATAATCGAAGCAAGTGACATGAACTATACAGTGCTTCGCCCGGGGTATCTCCATGATGGTGATATGAACGATTTCATTTTGACCTATAAAGGAGAGCTTGCCAAGGGCTATATTTCTACTATCCCGTCTGTGGTGGAGTTTGCCGTAAAACTGATTGACGATGACAGCTTATATACGAGAGAAAATGTCAGCATCACTAAGGATATGCGTGATGAGAGCAATGAAACCTTGTAAATTATGCAATATTTAAGGTGTAGGAGTTCGCTGTGGGCTATTTAAAACAGCCGGTCGGCGAAAAACATTAACACGCTTGAAATGCTTTGATTTTTATATAAATCTTTCAGAAAGGAATATGCTTTTTAATAAAGCATCGGAAGGTCATGAAATATACAAAAATTTTCCTTGAGGATATTTTTCAAAAGCTTCCAAAGGCAAAAGAAAAAACTTCGCTTACCCTTTATATCCCCGATGTATGGAAAGAGGTAGATACAGAACAGGTCTTTCCTTGCACAGTAATTTGTCCGGGAGGAAGCTACTGGTGGTGTTCTGAGCGAGAGGCAGAGCCTGTGGCACTCAGAATGCTTGGAAACGGAATTGCTGCAGCAGTCGTAAACTATGCCTGTGAATATCAGCATTATCCTTTACAGATGCTTGAAATCCTTGCCGCTGTCACATATATTCGCCGCAACAGCAAAGAGCTTCACATTGACCCCACAAAGATAGCCGTTATGGGATTTTCTGCAGGAGGACACGCCGCTTGTACGGCAGGATTATTCTGGCAGGAAAAACTTGCGGAGGATGCCCTTGAAATCGAACATGGTGAGGACAAACCCAACGGAATGATCTTATGTTATCCTGTGATCACTTCCGGCAAATATACTCACGAAGGCAGTATGAAATGCCTGCTCGGAGATGATCCGTCTTCTGAACTGTTAAGCAAAATGTCCCTTGAAAACCAGGTCACCGAAAATGCGCCTCATGCGTTTATATGGCATACCAGCGAGGACGGGCTTGTCCCTCCGGAAAATTCCCTTTATATTGCTCAGGCATTGCACGAAAAAGGCATTGATGTTGAAATGCATATATATCCGAAAGGACATCACGGATTATCTCTTTGTGATGAAACGGTCAGCAAAACAACGGATATATCGGACGCTGTAAAATACTGCTCTGACTGGGTACCTCATTGCGTAAAATGGATAAAAGAAATATTATAAAAGGTGAAAATGCTTATGTATGATAAAATTTATAGTGCAATGCAAAAAGCTGTAGACAGCGAAGTTGCTTCCGGTGTGAATTTTCTTGCATTAAAGGATGGAAAGGAACTCGTCTACTGTCAATACGGCTCAAGAGATATTGAAAACCAAAAACCAATGACAAGAAATACTATTATTTTAAGAATGTATTCCTCATCTAAGCCCGTTACAGCCGCAGCTGCCATGATTCTTGTTTCACGTGGCATTATTGATATTGCCGAAGATATTTCGTCATACCTTCCCGAGTTTAAGAATCTATATGTTAACAGAAATGGTGAAAGATTGCCTGCTGAAAGACCTATTACTGTAAAAGACCTTTTAAATATGACCGCCGGATTACCATATCCTTATGAAAATGTAGAAGGCGGCAGGCAATGCGGTACAGTTTTCTGGGAACTGGATAATCGTTTGTACAGTGACAGACCAATGACTACAGAGGAATTTTCAAAGTTAATTGCCCAAAACGATTTATGCTTTAATCCCGGAGAACATTTTATGTACGGAGTATCCGCCGATATTCTCGGAGCACTTATTGAAAGGGTTTCCAATATCAGATTAAGTGAATTTATGCGTAAAGAGATTTTTGACCCTCTGGAAATGAATGACACGGGATTTTACGTTCCGTCCGATAAATCGGATAGATTAGCAAAGGTATATGATCATGTTGATGGAAAATTATCTGAAGTAAAGACTAATTACCTTGGTATCAGGTACTCTGCCGATATTCCTCCTGCATTTGAATCAGGAGGTGCGGGATTATGCTCCACTCTTGATGATTACTCTAAATTTGCAAGAATGCTGCTTTGTTACGGTTCTTACAATGGAAAACAGCTTATTCCTGAAAAAGCTGTAAAATATATGATAAGCGGTGGTCTTACAAACAATCAAAAAGAAGATCTGCAAAAGGGCTGGGGTGATCTCTACGGTTATACCTACGGTAATCTTGTTCGTGTTTGTGAAGATGAGAGCAAAGCTATTGTTTTGACATCAAAGGGCGAATACGGTTGGAACGGCTGGCTCGGTACATATTTTTCAAACGAACCTGCACATGGAATTACCGTCTTGATGGGAGTTCAGCGTATTGGCGGAGATACAGGTGTTCTTGCACGCAAGCTCAAAAACATTGTAATGTGTGAAACTGTTTAATGTATGGGACGGCTTATCAGAATTGACCGATATTTCAATAGATTGCGATTTGATTATATCAATATATAATCGAAAGGAAAAGCACTTATGAACCTATGCGAAACATATACCAACCGTACACTTTTTTGTAACGGCTGGGAATTTTGCAAAGCAGCCTTTGGCTCGGATTACTCGGACAGCTTTGACTTCAAGGCTGTTGACCTTCCTCACGACTGGCTTATTTACAATACCAACGATCTTTACGAAACCTCCACAGGCTGGTACAGAAAAAGCTTTTACTATGCCAAAAAAGAGGGTATCCGCACATATATACGCTTTGACGGCGTTTATATGGACAGCTCCGTTTACGTCAACGGCGAAAAAGCAGGCGAATGGAAATACGGCTACTCTGCATTTATGTTTGACATTACCGATATGATAAAGGACGGCGAAAATATTATTACCGTCCGTGTTGATCATCATGCCCCGAATTCCAGATGGTATTCGGGCGCAGGCATTTACCGCAAGGTATGGCTCTGCGAAAGTCCCGAGATACGCTTCGGTAATGACGGTATTTACATTTCAACCGCACAGCACGGCAATCTGTGGAAAGTATCCGTCACATCGGAAATACTTCGTCCCGAAAACACTCCCGTTGCAGGCATACGTCTGAAAAACACCATACTTGACATCAGCGGCTGCATTGTGTCCTCCTGTGAATCGGACGTCTGTGCTGCGGATATTTCCTGCATACCCCGGGCAGTCAGGGTCGGCGGTGCGGCATATTCCCTTACAACGCAGATAATGAACGTTGACTCTCCTCAGCTTTGGGACATTGACGAGCCTTATCTTTATACTATGGTGTCGGAAATAATTGTAAATAACGACATCATTCAGCGCATAAGTCAGAAGTTTGGCTTCCGCACCATAGAATTTACTGCCGACCATGGCTTTTTCCTTAACGGACGAAATATAAAGCTGCACGGCTCATGCGAGCATCATGACAACGGCTGCCTTGGCGCAGTATCAAATATTGCCGCACTTCGCCGCAGATTTAAAAAGCTGCGTGAAATGGGCGTAAACGCTATCAGAACATCACACAATATGCCCGCAGAGGAGCTTATGGAGCTTGCGGATGAAACGGGTATGCTTATCCTTTCCGAGGGCTTTGATATGTGGGAGCGTTCCAAGACCGATTATGACTATGCACGTTTCTTTGATGAATGGGCAGAAAAGGACGTTGCGTCCTGGATACGACGTGACAGAAATCACCCGTCCATTATCGGCTGGAGCATAGGCAACGAGATATTCGATACTCACGCCGATGAAAGAGGTCAGGAAGTCACCTCTATGCTCAAGCGCCTTGTAATGCTCCATGACCCGAACGGCAACGGCTATGTGACCTTCGGCTCAAACTATATGCAGTGGGAAAACGGACAAAAATGCGGTGATATTCTCAAATTGGTGGGATATAATTACGGCGAACGCCTTTACCATGAACACCACAAGGCTCACCCCGATTGGATGATATACGGCAGCGAAACCGCTTCGGTAGTACAGAGCCGAGGGATCTATCATTTCCCCCTTTCAAAGACCGTTCTTGCAGATGATGACGAGCAATGCTCATCTCTCGGAAACAGCTGCACGGGCTGGGGTGCCAAAAATACGGAGGAGTGTATCATCAAGGACAGGGACGCCCAATTCTGTGCGGGACAGTTCATTTGGACAGGCTTTGACTATATCGGCGAGCCTACTCCATACAGCACCAAAAACTCATATTTCGGTCAGTATGACACGGCGGGATTTCCGAAGGACAGTGCCTATGTATTCCGTGCGGAATGGACCGATTACAAAAAATCGCCATTTGTGCATATTTTCCCCTACTGGGACTTTAACGAGGGTATGCCCATAGATGTGAGAGTATGCTCCAATGCGCCGAGAGTCGAGCTTTTCTTCAACGGCATTTCTATGGGAGCATTTGATATTGACCATCTTCACGGAAATAAACTTACCGCCGATTACATCATACCATATGAAAAGGTCGAACTGAAAGCCGTTGCTTATGATGAAAACGGCAATATCATAGCCGAAGATATTCAGCGTTCCTTCGGCGATGCGGCAAGGCTTGAAATTTCCGCTGACAAGACCGAAATCAAAGCGGACGGCAGCGATCTTATCTATCTTGAAATATCCGCAGTTGATGAAAACGGTACATTCTGCGCAAATGCCAATAACCGTGTCAATGTCAGCGTTGAGGGTGCGGGAAGGCTTATGGGTCTTGACAACGGCGACAGCACGGATTATGACCAATACAAGGGCACCTCACGCAGGCTGTTTTCGGGAAAAATGCTTGCAGTTATCGGTTCGTCAGATGTTACGGGTGACATAAAAGTTACTCTGACATCGCCGTGTCTGCCCGACAGCGTAATAACGCTGAAAGCGGTAAGCGGAGAATATATCAGCGGTACGGCATCAAGTGAAAATGTTACCTTCGCTGAAACAGAATGCGGCAGAGCGGACGAGATACCCGTAAGAAAAATAGAACTTTGCGCAAAGCATCTTATTTTTTCGGAGAATATGCGTGAGATGACCGTTACATCCAAGGTATATCCCGCAGGCTCCGACTATGCCAATGAAATAGAATACAAGGTGACCAATGAAACGGGGATACCTACAAATTTAGCAGTATGCACCGATAACGCCGATGGAACAGTTACATTAAAAGCACTTGGTGACGGCAGCTTTTATCTGCGTGCTTTGTGTAAAAACGGCACAGAGCGTTACCATATAATGTCCGTGCTGAAATTTACGGCAGAGGGACTGGGCAATGCGCTGACAGACCCATACAGTTATGTAAGCGGAGGGCTATATACAAGGGCAAGTGACAATATTTGCAGCGGTATCGGCAAGGGTGTCGGATTTGCTATGGGCAAAGTATCCTCATGGGCGGCATACGATAATGTGGATTTTGGAGCATCAGGCTCGGATACAGTTACCGTTTATGTCTGGGCGAACACGCTTGACCCTGTGGATATACGCTTCTATGACGGTATTCCCAATGAGGGCGGAAAGCTGCTGGGCAGCTATGAATACCACAAACAGCCCGAATGGATGGTATTCAAGGAAGAAACCTATAAACTGCCCACACGCCTTAAAGGAATAAGGACATTCTGCATTGAAACCGATTGCGGTTTCCAGCTCAGCGGATTTGAATTTACAAAGGCAAGCCGTGAATTTTCGGTAAATTATGCTGCGGAGGCGGAACATATCTACGGTGACAAATTTGCCGTCGAAGAAAAAGCTGTGACCGGTATCGGCAACAATGTAATGCTTGACTTCGGAGAGTTTGATTTCACCTCGGAACAGCCCCGACGTATCATTATCAGCGGAAAATCACCGCTGCCGCTGAACAGCATACACCTTATCCTTAACGGCAATGACGGAGAAAAACGAATTTTGTGCGAGTTTAATACGGACACCGATACGGAATATTCGGGAAGAATATTTGATGTGACCGATATAAACGGAAAGCAGACCGTTTCATTCGCATTTCTTCCGGGCAGTAATTTTGACTTTGAATATTTCAGATTTGAAAAATAATTTTCATACAATAACAAACATCTGAAATGAAAGGTTTTGTAAAAGGAGAATATGCTATGAAACCTGTTATAGGAGTTATGCCATTATGGGACGATGAAAAGAAAGCTTGTGGATGCTGCCCGGTTATCTGGAGGGAATACGCCGGGCAGGCGGGCTTCCTGTGGTTCTTCCGTTTACCAACAATTCTTGTGAAATCCGGCAATTATCGGATATGTGCAATGGTTTTCTTTTTACGGGAGGACATGATGTAGATCCTGAACTATATAATGAAACCGCCATTGGAGATAATGTTTTATGCTGCAAGGAACGGGACGAAATGGAGAAAAAATTTCTTGACATTGCTGTGGAAAACGATAAATCTGTTTTGGGTATATGTCGAGGCATCCAATTTATCAATGTGTTTTTTGGCGGCAGCCTGTATCAGGACATTCCACTCCAGTATAAGTCATCAACAGAGCATCACCAGCATGCACCTTATGATATTCCGATCCACT
>JBJEQL010000310.1:0-8026 GCA_051881735.1 Oscillospiraceae bacterium | reverse complement strand
AAAATGCTGTTATATCCAAGGCTTGCGGTAAACGGCATAAAGAAGAACCGCCGCATATATCTGCCCTATATCCTTACCTGCGCAGGAATGATCATGATGTATTATATCACATCGTTTCTGACCGTCAGCAGCTTTGTAAGGGAGATGAAGGGCGGAGATATAATGCAGCAGCTTCTCTTTATGGGCTGCGGCGTTATGATCGTCTTTTCCGCAGTATTCCTCTTTTATACGAATTCGTTTATAATCCGCCGCCGAAAGACCGAGTTCGGATTATACAATATCCTTGGAATGGATAAGCGGAACATCTCACGGATATTGTTATGGGAAACCGTGATGATATTTGTTGTTTCTTTCGTTGTGGGCATTTCCTGCGGAATACTTTTTTCAAAGCTTGCAGAACTTGCGCTGACGAAAATGCTCGGAGGTGCGGCTTCATATACCTTTAATGCAGAGCCGAGATCCATCATACACGCTCTCGCTTACTATGCAGTCATTTTTCTGCTGATAATGATAAACTCCCTGCGGCAGATTCATCTTTCAAATCCGATCGAACTTATGAAAAGTGAAAATTCGGGTGAGAAACCGCCAAAGGCAAATTATGTTTTAGCAGTATTTGGTGCGCTTCTGCTTGGTGCAGCATATTTTATGGCTGTCTATATAAAAGAGCCTTTGAGTGCGCTTGCAGCGTTTTTGGTCGCTGTAATAATGGTAATTGCTGCAACCTACCTGCTGTTTATCTCGGGTTCGGTGGCGTTTTGCAGAGTGCTGCAGAAAAACAAGCAATATTACTATAAGACAAACCATTTTATCTCTGTTTCACAAATGGCTTACAGAATGAAGCGCAGCGGCGCAGGACTTGCTTCTATCTGCATTCTGTCCACAATGGTGCTTGTAACGCTTTCCTCAACAATATGCCTTTTCATCGGTGCGGAGGATATGCTTAGAAACCGTTATCCGAGAAATGTCGTGATAGATACCTACACTACCGATGAGGAAATAACGTCACTTGTTCACGCCGCTGCGGATGAAGTGCTTTCCGAATACGGCGAAACGCCCGAAAATGTTCTGCAGTACAGCTTTCTTGACATATCGGGCGGATTTAACGGGGATAGGGTCATTCTTGATCCCGACAGGAAAGACGAGCTGGATAATTCCATAAATGCTGATATACGGCAAATTATAATTGCCACAATTGACGACTACAACCGTCTTATGAACAAAAACGAGACACTTTCCGACGGTGAAGCTGTTATTTACGCATCAAAGTCAGATTATGATCATGATACAATAACTCTTGATGAATACGGAACATTCAGGATAAAATCCCATGCTGACAGCTTTATCGAGAACGGTAAGGCAGCTGTGGAGTTTGTTGCTGCGGTATATCTTTTCGTAAAGGACGAAGCTGTTATAAACGAATTGTATGAGCTGCAGCTTGGCATCTACGGCAGCGCACATTCCTATATGCACGATTACTACGGCTTTGACCTTTCCTGCGATGAGGATAAGCAGGCAGATATCGGAGCGAAAATACATGAGAATATCAAGAAGCTCAAAGAAGGACGCCCTGATGACTGGGCAGATGTATCCTTCGACTGCGCCGCAAGTGACAGAACGGAGTTTTACGCGTTATACGGCGGTCTGTTTTTCCTCGGAATACTTTTCGGAACTGTGTTTATCGCCGCAGCTGTGCTGATAATGTATTACAAGCAGATATCCGAGGGCTTTGAGGACAAGGCAAAATTCGGAATACTTCAAAAGGTCGGAATGACAAAGTACGAGATACGACAGAGCATAAATTCGCAGGTCTTGACCATATTCTTTGCACCGCTTGCCGCAGCAGGCGTTCACATGGCGTTTGCATTCGGCATAATCTCAAGGCTGCTTATGCTGTTCGGATTGACAGATGTAGGGCTTTTGGCGGCCGTCACGTTATGCTGCTTTTTAGCGTTCGGTGTGATGTATACAGCGGTGTATATGATAACGTCGGGCAGCTATTACAAGATAGTAAGCGACAGAGAATAATACTAATTCCAAATCAACCGTAAGACTAAATCCTCGGCTATAATAATCCAATTCTGCGTCAAGCTCCCTTGACAGGCGGCAGCCTGCCTGCGGTCGTTTTCCTTGACTTGGATTATTCTATCTGTCGGCTTTGTCTATAGAACGATTTGAAATTAGTATAAATCATTTTTTGACTTAAACGGAGGGACATAATGAAGAAAAAACACAGAGCAATAATAAAGCTTTTGTTCGTGACAGCTTCGGCCTTGCTGATCTGCGTTGTTGCGGCAGCAGGATATTATGGTTATCTCGGATATGAGATGTACAGCGCAGCTGTCAAGGAAAAGAGCGTTTCGGAAATGGCAGAAGACATAAAAAACCGATGCCGTTTCATTGAATACGGTAAGCTGCCCGAGTTCTATGTTGACGCTGTCAAAGCTTCGGAGGATAAAAGGTTTTTTCAGCATAACGGCATTGATTTTTTGGCAATATGCAGAGCTGCTCTGCACGATATAAAGGTCAAAGCTCCCGAACAGGGCGGAAGTACAATTACACAGCAGCTTGCAAAAAACGAATACTTTACTCAGGAAAAAAAGCTTGAACGCAAGTTTGCGGAAGTTTTTATGGCATTCAAAATCGAACATGAGCTTTCCAAAGAGGAGATATTCGAGCTGTATATAAACAGCATCTATTTTGGCAGCGGATATTACGGTTTGGAATCGGCGGCAAAGGGATATTTCGATAAGGATATTTCGGAACTTTCCGAGTATGAATGTGCAATGTTGGCAGGACTGCCCAATGCTCCGAGTGCATATTCCCCCGACAGCTCTCCCGAGCTTGCAAGGAAGCGTACTGAAAAAGTTATCGAAAATGTGGTCAGTGCGAATTATATTACAGAGGAGCAGGCGGAAATTCTCAAAGGGAAAACTATATAATACAAAGCTTTGAGGTGTTTGTTAAGTTAAATAAGCCAAAATATTCTATGAAAAAAACGCCCTGCAAATGACGAAGCAAAGCAAGCGCAACTACGTCATTTGCAGGGCGTTTTCATGACTTTTTTGACTATCCCGGAAGTACTTTCAATTTAGTTGCAACCGTAAGACTAAATCCTCGGATATAATAATCCAATTCTGCGTCAGGCTCCGTTGCAATGCTATTGCAATGAAGGGCAGCAAGCCTACCTGCGGTCGTTTTCCTTGACTTGGATTATTCTATCTGTCGGCTTTGTCTATAGAACGATTTGGAATAAGTATAAGGGAAGAAGTGTACGGTACATTCTGCACCGATAATGAATTTTTTAGTAAAATATTCTAAAATAGTATTGGTTTACAATTTTTCTATTGCTGTCATGTAGTAAATATGGTATAATACTACCCGGAAAGTTTTTCAATATTTCAGATATAATACTAAACACCAATAAAAAACGGGAAAAAATCTGCGCCGAAATCCTATATATTCGAGATTGTCGACTTGATTTTTTCCATATTTTAAATGGTGTTTAGTATAAGACTGACATTAAAAATAAACTAACTGATACTAATCCTCATTTAACCTGTAGATAAATTTAGCAGCTATAATTGCACCACTCGTCGTCAAGCTCCCTTGCCGTGCGACAGCACGCCTGCGGTCGCTTTCCTTGATTGGTGCAATTCTATCTGCCAACTTTATCTACCGAACAAATGAGGATTAGTATGAAGCCATATTTTCGGGAGGTAATATGAAAAAAATTGTGATAACAATACTTATCTTTGTATGTGCTATCGTTGCAGGATTATTCTGGATAAGGGTCAACCGTGAGGACACAGATATCACCAAAACACAGACGAAGGTTGGCTTTATTCTTAACGGACAGGTCAACGATCACAGCTGGGGCGAATCTCATTTCAACGGCATGGAAAAAAGCGCTGCGGAGCTGAATCTCAATGTGATATACAAGGAGAACGTTCCCGAGGATGAGCGATGCGTTGAGGTTATTGAGGAGCTTATTTCCGATGGCTGCAAGATGATTTTCTGCAACTCCTTCGGCTTCGGAACATGGGAGCTTGAATGTGCTCAAAATCACCCCGATATTTCTTTCTTCCATGCCACGGGAGTTGAACAGACAGATAATCTTGCTACATATTTCGGGCGAATATATCAGATGAGATATCTGAGCGGCATAGTAGCAGGCTTGCAGACACAAACCAATGAGATAGGCTATGTTGCTGCAATGCCCATTGCGGAAGTTAACCGAGGAATAAACGCATTTACTCTGGGTGTGCGTTCGGTAAATCCCGATGCGACGGTATATGTGAAATGGAGCAACTCCTGGATAGGCGAGGAAGAAAACGGTCAGGCAACGAAGTCGCTTATCGCTGAGCACAATATTGATGTACTGGCTATGCACTCCGATGCATACACTCCTATGGAGATAGCAAACGAAAACAAGGTATGGATAATCGGCTACAATGTTGACAACAGCGCTCTTTTCCCCGATACATATCTTACAGCACCTATATGGAACTGGGAACAATTCTATGAGCCAAGAATACTGGAATGCCTGCAGGGCAAGTTCAGGGGCATAAATTACTGGGAGGGTGTTGAAACAGGTATCGTTGATCTTTCACCATTCACGAAAAATGTTAAGCCGGGAACTGCAGAAAAGGTCGATGAGGCACGTGAACGGCTGATGAGCGGTACGTTTGATGTTTTCTATGGCCCCATAACGGACAATGAAGGCAATATACGCATAAAGGAAGGACAAAGCATGACCGACGAAGCTATGCTCAATGATATGTTCTGGTATGTTGAAGGAGTAGTCATAAATGAAGCTGAGTAAAAATAAAAGATCCGTATTATTGGTTATTTGTTTTCTGCTGCTGGCAGTCATTATCGCAATTCTGCTGCTTATGGGCAAAACTTTTAATAAAAAGGAAAAGATAGGCATTATAATTTCAGGCAGCATTGATGAGGGCGGCTGGAACGGTATGCACTATACAGGTGCCTCAGAAGCATGCAAAGAGCTTGACGTTGAGCTGCTTGTTAAGGAAAACATTAAGGAATTCTGCGGCGACTGCGGTCCTGCGGCGGAAGAACTTGTGAGTAAGGGCTGCAAAATGATAATCCTCACAAGCTTCGGCTATTCGGAAGAGATCAAGGATATAATACAGAAATATCCCGACGTTTCATTTTACGGCAACGATTTCAATTATCATGCGGATAATATCACCGCATATTTTGCCCGTATGTATCAGGCAAGATATCTTGCAGGTATTGCGGCAGGTATGCAGACTAAAACAGGCAGAATCGGATATGTTGCTGCCATGCCCACAAGTGAGGTCAATCGAGGAATAAATGCGTTTACTTTGGGTGTGCGCAGAGTAAATTCTGATGCGACAGTTACCGTTGCGTGGAGCGATTCATGGGACAACGAGGAAGAGGAACGCAGACTTGCCGACGCTCTCATTGAAGAAACGGGGGCGGATGTTCTTACATATCATCAGAACAAGACATATACTGCAGAAGAAGCGGAAAAATACGGGGTTTATTCCATTGGATATCACCAGACCCTCGAACAGCATTCGGACAAGTATCTCGGCGCTGTCATCTGCGACTGGAAGCTGGCCTATGAGGCAATAATCAAACAGTATCTGCAAGGTAAATCCTCGGATATAAAAATATACTGGGTCGGCATGGAGGAAAATGCAGTTAAGTTATCCGACCTCTCTCCTCTTGTAAGCGAGGTGGCAAGAGCTGAGATAACAAGGGCACAGAACGAAATTCTTGCAGGTCAGGATGTTTTCTCAGGCGTTATATACGATAACGAAGGCAATATCCGCTGCAAGGAAAATCAAACCATTCGTGACGAAATAATTCTTGAGCAGTTTGACTGGTATGTTGAAGGAGTGAATTTCTATGATTGAGAGACTCAAAGACAAAAAAAGAGTCATTGCATTCCTTTCGGCAGTCATTGTGATAATGATCGGCGTCGGTCTGCTGATGAATTTCAGACTTCGCAGTCTGTTTGAGGGATATATTGAACAGCAGGTCACAGAGCAGGCAAGGACTCTGGCTGAGCTTTCTGCTGAACAGTTTGAGCTGGAGATATATGAGCTTGAGAATCTGGCGGCAAAGATCCCCGCAAATATTGAAGAAGATGATCCTCTTCTGGATATTGTGATAAATGACAGCGAGAATATTACAATGGGTCTGCTCTGTCTGGACGGAACAGCGCTCAAGGGCAATACGCTGAATTTTACCGATTTTTCCGGCATACAGAATGCATTTCACGGCAATTCCTCAGTTTGCTTTAAGGAAGGTCAGGGCATACTGTTCACAACTCCCGTATATGATGAGGAGAACGTTATTTATACCTTATACAAGCTGTATGATGAAAGTGTGCTGCTTGAAAAATTCGGCATTTCATGCTACAAGGGAAAAGGACAAGCGGCGATTCTCGACCAAAAGGGCAGGATAGTTGTACCGTTCTCCGATACGGCGGTCGTAACGGAAGATTATCTGAGCAAGGAAAATGTTGAAGCATCAATGCAGCAATTATATGAACAGATGAATTTGGATACTGCCGCTGCAATATGCTATAAGGACACTGACGGCATGAACTGCCTCTTTATTTCGGAGGTAAAGCAGCTTGGTATCTATCTTGTGGGTACAGTACCCGATGACGTGCTGATGGAGGGCGTTTCCACCATTACGACGCTGATATTGTGGGTATTCGGTCTGCTTATACTGCTGTTTGCCATCGGCATGATATATCTGCTTAGTGCTGAGGAAAAGGTGCGTGAGAGCAATGAGCTTCGTGAGGCGAAAAACATTGCCGAGCAGGCCAACCGTGCCAAGAGTGATTTCCTTGCAAATATGTCCCACGAGATACGCACGCCAATCAATGCTATCATGGGTATGAATGAAATGGTTCTGCGTGAGAGCAAGGACGAGATTATAAGGGATTATGCGGCCAATATTCAGAATGCAAGCAAAACTCTGCTGTCACTTATAAATGATATTCTCGACTTTTCCAAGATAGAAGCCGGAAAAATGGAGATCATCCCCGTTACCTATGATACTGCGGTTTTACTGAATGATGTTGTAAACATGATCGACATCAAGGCAAAGCAGAAGCAGCTGGAATTCCGTGTTGATATAGACAACTCTATTCCATCTATGCTATACGGTGATGAGGTCAGAAACCGTCAGATAATTGTAAATCTGCTGAACAATGCGGTAAAATACACAAAGCAGGGTTATATAAAGCTCAGCGTATCGGCTATCCGTGAGGAAGGCAGGGTCACTCTGAGAATGCAAGTATCCGACAGCGGCATCGGCATAAAGGAAGAAGACCTGAACAAGCTGTTTGAAGGCTTCCAGCGACTTGATCTGGAGCAGAACCGCAACATTGAGGGTACAGGACTTGGACTTGCCATAACCCAAAGACTTGTGGAGCAGATGAACGGACGCATGGAAGTTTCAAGCATATACGGTCAGGGTTCCGTATTTACGGTATATCTTCCACAGGAAATACGGGATGAAAAGCCTGTTGGCGATTTCAGGCAGCATCTTGAGGCTGTGTCAAAGAAGCAGGCCGAATACAAGGAAAGCTTCATTGCTCCCGATGCAAGGGTGCTTGTTGTTGATGATAACGAAATGAATCTGGCGGTAGTTAAGGCATTGCTGAAAAAGACTCAGGTTCAGGTCACCGTATGTATGAGCGGCAAGGAGTGTCTTGAAATTACAGCCAAAGAATCCTTTGACATTATCCTTCTTGACCATATGATGCCCGAAATGGACGGAATAGAGACCCTTAAAAGATTAAAGACCGGTGAGAACAAATGCAGCTCTGTGCCTATAATTGCGCTGACTGCAAATGCTATTGTCGGAGCAAAGGCAGAGTACCTCAATGCAGGCTTTGCGGATTATCTTTCCAAGCCTATTGAAGGCGGATCGCTTGAAAAGATGCTGCTTAAGTATATCCCCGAAAGCAAGGTGAACCGTGAAACAAGCGATAAGCCTGCGTCCTCTCCCGAAGTCA
>JBJEQL010000309.1:0-2078 GCA_051881735.1 Oscillospiraceae bacterium | reverse complement strand
TACGAGCGTTATTTTGAAGAAAACGGCATAAAATATGAACATATCCTTTCGCCGCAGACGGGAATGCCTGTTGAAACCGACCTCTGCTCGGTAACGGTCATCGCTTCCGCTGATACCCCAAACGGCGGAATTTACACCGACCTGCTCGCAACGGCAGTTTACAGCGGCGGAACCTCTGCCCTGCTCGAATTTATGGAAAAGGATTCTTCTTTTGGAGATACCATTTATGGCATTGTTGCGGCAGATAAGAACAACAACGTCTATGTCAGCTCGGGAGTTGATTTTACCCTTTATGAAAACTCAGGTTTCAGACTCAAGGAGAACCTTTAAGCCGTCCGATATTGTCATAGCTGTCATAGCGGCGATAATTTTTTCAGCGGTGCTGATTTTCCGCAGTATTGCACCGAATGGTTCTTCGGCTGCCGTCTTTTACAACGGCGAACAGATAGCTTCGCTTCCACTTGACACAGACGAGATATATCCGTTCGACGAATACGGCGTAACAGTCGAGGTCAAAAACCGCAGCGTGAGGATACTTCACTCGGACTGCCCCGACAAGGTATGCGAAAGAACAGGGTTCATATCATCATCGGCTCAGACTGTTGTCTGCCTGCCAAACCGCATTTCTGTCCGTATAATCGATAATACAGACAGTAATATAGATATCATTTTAAACTAAAAGAAATAATATAGGATAGTTAAATGAAGCTTAATCCGTTCAGATCAGCCGCAAGCTATGTTTCAATAACCGGAATAATGCTTGCGCTTGCCGTTGCGCTTACAACAATGGAAAGTATGCTTTCAGCATTCCTGCCTGCAGGAGTGAGGATAGGTCTTGCGAACATTATTGTGCTTTGCGCCGCAGAATGTATAAACGCCCCGACTGCGCTGCTTATAACACTGCTCAAGTCGGTTTTCGTGCTGCTTACACGAGGATTCACAGCAGGTGTGATGTCGCTTTGCGGTGGACTTCCTGCGTTTGCGATGACGATACTTCTGCTGAAAAAGACAAATGCGTCATATATTGGTATCAGCGTTTCGGGAGCAGTGCTTCACATATTCGGTCAGATTTTTGCCGCCTGCTTTTTCACGGGCAGCGTTTATACATTATATTATGCTCCGCTGCTGCTTGTCACAGCGGTAGTTTCGGGATTTTTCACAGGCGCTGTATCGGGACGTATCGTTCCGCTGCTTAAAAAGCTCCTTTCAAAATTCTGAAAAAAATAGGATGATCACGAGGCAGCATTGCCGCCCCGTTATTATAGCATTTTAATCAGGAGGAATATGCAGATGAAAAAACTTAACGGCGTTCACCTTTCGCACGACAAAAGAACGCAGAACTGCGCTACGGCAGAATTTCCGCTGCCTAAGCAGGTCATTGTTCCGATGTCGCAGTCAATGGGTGCGCCATGCAATTGCCTTGTCAAGGCAGGAGATACCGTTGCAGTCGGTCAGAAGATCGGCGATACGGACGCTTTTATGTCCGTTCCGATACATTCACCGGTTTCTGGTACGGTAAACGCTGTCACAGACTACCTTCTTCCGGGCGGCGGAACCTGCAAGGCAGCAGTTATCGACACAGACGGAGAGCAGAAACCCGATGAGAGCGTAAAAGCTCCCGTTATCACCGACCGTAAGTCGTTCATCGCAGCAATGCGTGAGAGCGGACTTGCAGGCCTTGGCGGCGCAGGCTTTCCTGCACACGTTAAAATGGGCTTTGACCCATCAAAAACACCTATCGACACTCTCGTTATCAACGCTGCAGAGTGTGAACCGTTCATCACCTCCGACTTCCGCCAGATGGTCGAAGCTCCGGACGATGTTTTGGATGGAATACAGCTTGTACAGAAATGGCTTGAAATTCCCAACTGTAAAATCTGTATTGAAAGCAACAAACCCGAAGCTATCGCTCTTATGAAAGAGAAAACCGCAGATAACAAGGCGATAGAGGTCGTAACTCTCCCATCGTCCTATCCGCAGGGCGCAGAAAAGGTCATCATCTTCTCCGCAACAGGCAGAGTTGTTGAAGAGGGCGAACTTCCTGCAAATCAGGGCGTTATGGTAATGAACGTTTCCTC
>JBJEQL010000308.1:0-8140 GCA_051881735.1 Oscillospiraceae bacterium | reverse complement strand
ACCTTTACAGGCACATGGGAAAAATTGAAAAGATCATCGGTATGACTGTTGAAGCAACAGGCCCGGAGTGTAATATCGGCGATGTCTGCCGCATTTTCCGCAAAGGCTCGGATGAGTTCATCTACGGTGAGGCGGTCGGCTTCAACGAGGGAAAAGTCGTTCTGATGCCCTATACGGATATCGACGGCATAGGCCCAGGTTCGATAGTTGACAACACCGGCAAGCAGCTTGAAGTTAAAACAGGCGATGCGCTTATCGGAAGAATAATCAATGCTATCGGTGAACCGATAGACGGAAAAGGACCTATCAAAACTACCGATACATATCCGATAGCAGGAAATCCTGTAAATCCGCTGACAAGACCGAGAATTGACGAGATAATCCCATTTGGTGTAAAGGCGATCGACGGACTGCTCACAATAGGCAGAGGTCAGCGTATGGGTATCTTCGCAGGTTCGGGCGTTGGTAAATCCACGCTTCTCGGCATGATAGCAAGGGAAGTTGAAGCGGATATCAACGTTATCGCTCTTGTTGGAGAGCGAGGACGAGAGGTTCTTGAGTTTATCGAGAGGGATCTCGGAGAAAAGGGTATGGCAAGATCTGTTCTTGTCGTTGCGACCTCCGACCAGCCTTCTATGATGAGAAATAAATGCCCCATGACGGCCACGGCGATAGCGGAATACTTCAAGGATCAGGGTAAAAACGTCCTGCTGATGATGGATTCGCTCACACGTTATGCTATGGCACAGCGTGAGATCGGACTTGCCACGGGCGAAGCGCCTATCGCAAGAGGTTACACGCCGTCAATATATACAACGATGCCAAAGCTTCTCGAAAGGGCGGGAAACTTTGAAAAAGGTTCGATAACAGGTATCTATACCGTCCTCGTTGAGGGTGATGATACGAACGAGCCTATCTCCGATACCGTAAGAGGTATCATTGACGGACATATCATTCTTTCCCGTAAGGTGGCGGCGAAAAACCACTACCCTGCGATAGAGATACTTGAATCGGTATCACGTCTTATGTCCGAGATTGCCGACAAAAAGCACAAGGACAGCGCAGCAAAGCTGCGAAATCTCCTTTCGGTCTATAATGCCAATTACGACCTTGTTTCAATAGGCGCATACAAAAAGGGTACAAACCCTGCGCTTGACGAAGCAATAAGAAAAATAGATAAGATCAACGCATTTTTACAGCAGAAAACAGATGAGGCGTTCTCCTTTGAGGAAACCTTGCAGATGCTTGATGAGGCTGTAAAGTAATCCCGGAGGTAATCATTCTTGAAGCGGTTTGAATTTTCACTAAACAAGCTTATGGGTTACAAAAAACAAGTGCTTGACAGAGAGAAAAACAACCTTGCTCACCTGCGTATGCAGCAACAGCAGATGCAGGAGGAAAAAGAGCAGCTTGAAGCCAAACTCAGACGTTCCGGCGAAGAGTTCCGTGAGCTTTCCGGCAAAGGCATAACAGTTATGCAGATAACAATGTTCAAGAGTTACCACCAGTCGCTCCGTATGCAGATAAAAGAGCTTGAAAACTCGATAGAGGATATGGAGAAAAAGGTTCAGAAGCAGCTCGGAGTTGTTATCGATGTGACAAAAGAGGTTTCCTCACTTGAAAAGTTGGAAGAAAAACAGCTTGAAGAGTATAATTTCAAAGTTGCCAA
Source organism: Oscillospiraceae bacterium (assembly GCA_051881735.1). Lineage (GTDB taxonomy): Bacteria > Bacillota > Clostridia > Oscillospirales > Ruminococcaceae > UMGS363. The sequence goes on along the minus strand of JBJEQL010000308.1, from coordinate 6,471 downwards.
AGCAGAGGAGCAGTTCATTTCTGAATATGTTATGAACAGCACCTATAAATAATAAATACTTTGGAGAATACTTGAAAGGAGGTGAAAAATATGGATATCAGCAGCATTCTTAATATCGGCACGGATATTATCACGCCGGATATGAATGCATTTGCAGAGAGCGATCCTGCTTCGGAGATAAGCTTCGGTGACATTCTCGGTTCTGCGGTCAACGCAAACACGGATGTTACGGATGTTCAGACGGATGAAGCCGTTCTTGATGAAGTTCCTGCAGAAGAAACGGACAAAACCTTTGCAGAGCTTGTTTCAGAGCTTAAAGAGGATGTTTCCAAGGCGGACAGCAGCGTTATCAACGCAGCCATAAAGATGATGCTTTCGGTCGGAAATGCAGCTGAAAAGTTTATGTACGGCAGTTACGGCGATACAGATCTCGGCGGCACGATACTTGATGAAAGCACCGGAAAGGACGATGTTATCTCTATTCTTTCCGATATGATAACACTTGTTACATCGGAAGTCGGCGAAGACTTTGTTTCGGACGATGAACCGGGACTTGCACTTACGCTCGGAGATATTTCCGCTGTTCTTGAAACAGGACTTTCTGAGGGAAAGAGCGCCGATGAGCTTGCAGACGAGATCAAAAAGCTTGCACAAAGCGATGATACAGATCTTGCTTCACTCGCAGACGCAGTTGTTTCGATGATGAGCATGATATCGGGCGTTGATACCGATGAGCAGAGCAGCGAAAAAATCACCTTTGAAGCCGCTGCAAAAACAGCTTCGGTAACAGAAGTTCTTTCGGAGAATCTCACGCCGATGGTCAAAGCAGAAAAGATAACGTCTATACTTGAGAATAAGACGGATTTTAACGAACTGTCGTCCTTTGAGAGTTTCAGCAGCGACTTGAAGCTTGCGCTTTACAGCGGAAAAACCGAGGATACCGCAGAAGACAATGTAATGGATAACTCCTTTACCGTGCTTCACAAAACTGCAGCGTTTGCTCGTATCAACGATGTTTCGGCACAGATCAGAGTTATCACAGGATCGTCTGATGAAAATGCGGCACAGAATGTCGGTTTGACAATGCAGATGCCGGTCCAGACCAATGTGTCTGCGGAAATAGAGATACCGTCCGATCCGGTTCAGGTTTACAAGGAACTTGCGGAATTTGCGGTTGATCAGATAACCGAAAGCGTTGTTTCAACTCCGCTCAATGACGCAGTTAAGGAGCTTGTTGTCGTTCTTAAGCCGGAAAATCTCGGCGAAGTCGCAGTCAAGCTTACCGCCGATACGTCCGGTGCGGTTTCGGTAGTTCTTGCAGCTTCAAATGAAGAAGTCGGCAGAGCGCTCGCAGCAAATTCTTCCGCACTTGCAGAAAGCTTTGCAAAGCAGAACATCAGCGTTGACAGCGTTAATGTTGTTGCTCCGTCCGAGGCGGCGTCCTATATGGGACTCGATTTTACCAATCAGGGCTTTAACCGCCGCAATAATGAAGCTCCGCAGAGCGAAACATCGGGCAGCAGCCGTATCACCCGAGTTGGTGAAGCTGTGCAGGCAGATGAAGCGGATATTTCAACTGCAAAAAATCTTTTAAAGGAGGCAAAATTATGGCTAATAGCTTAAGTAACCTTTCGATCGATTCGACCGGCGGCGCTTACTCCAAGTACAGCAACAAGGTCGTTGATACGACAAAAGGCGACGAAGCTACATCTTACATGGACTTTGACAGCTATCTTAAAGTTCTTGCAACTCAGATGTCAAACCAGGATTTCAACGATCCTATGAGCGATTCTGAAATGCTTCAGCAGATGGCGTCCTATTCAATGCTTGAAGGCATTAAGAATATGACTAACCAGTCCAACATCAGCTATGCTACAAATCTTGTCGGAAAAGCTGTTACCGTTAATGACGGTCAGGATTATGATACGGGTATTGTTGAATCGGTCGTTGTTGTGGACAGCAAGCCTTATCTTGTTGTAAACGGCTGCAAATATGACGCTTCAACTGTGTCCAACGTTACATCTTCCGATATCTACAATATGCTTTCAAGGCTTATCGATCAGGAAGTTAATATCCACGGTTCAACCGAAGATGAGATCATTGCATCAGGCAAGGTAACAAACGTTCTTATGCTTGACGGAAATGCTTATGTAATAGTTGACGGAAAGGATAAGTACGCTCTTAAAGATGTTTCCCTCAAAAACACAGGAAGCGATAACGAAAGCAGCGAAAGCGATCCTTCCAACGAAAACGGAAATTCATCCGATGAAAATGCAACGGTGAGCGATAATACAGTTGTTCAGCAAGCGGCTGTTATGTCAAGCTACATATCTCAGTCGGACGCTTTGTTCAGCGAGCTTATGAGCACGATCGACTCTATCAGCGGTGCAGAAACGGAATCGACAAGCGTTATAAACAATATCAAGCCTAATCTTGACGGATATGAAACTGTTACGGTCACAAAGCTTGACGTTCCCAATTACGCTGCAGCATTTTATCCGGTATATGAGGATCTTAATGAGGAACTTTCCACTTTGTCTGCTAATTCGGACAACACCGTTACATCAACGAATCTCATTGCAGACAGTCAGAATTCGACCATAAGCACACTCAATTCCAATTCAATTTCTTCCGGTAATGTGCTCAAAGCAGGAGTTTATGATACTCTGCTTACAACATCAAATTTCAATTCTGTTGTGAATTCTTCAAGAACAAGTCAGCTTACACCTACTCTTTCAAATGCACAGGTTTACAACATTATTGCAAGCGGTGAATACAGCGCACGATACAGCCAGAGATACGGTCTTGAGCTTTATTCCGATTCAAAACCCGGTATTTCCACCTCGGACTGCACACCGCACAGAAAAGACCCTGAGCTATATCCCGAAGAAGCAGCTCTTGCTGACGCTCTCGGAACAAGAATGTATGACATCAGATTCATCCATAACACCGGAATAATGTCCAGGATAGATACATCGACTGTCATCGGTAAAACGATCAGTGGAAGAGAGGTTTGCGAGATAGGTTACAGCGGCGTGGGCAGACTCGGTGAAGTCGTTACGTTCAAGGACGGAAAACAGCGTGTTGAGCTTCTCTTTGATAACGGAAATTCCGGCTGGCTCGAAACATCGGGCAAATATACTCTTGAGCAGATCATAAACCAGCAGACCGGAGATGATGTTACTCCGTTCGAGGTATCAATTGCTTACTATGCAAACTCAAAATCCACTCAGAATTACGCAAGCCTTAGAAGCAATCTTACTTCAATGGGAGTTAATGTAGTCGAATAACAGAAAGGACGGTGTTCCGGAGTGCTTATCAGCGATTTGATGCAGTCGAGAGGCATAACGACCGTCACGACAGGCAAGGTCGGAGGATTTACTTCCGTCCAAGGTAACGAAAGCCTGCCGCAGAACAGTGGTTTTGCAAAGGAACTGCAGAATCAGCTTGACGAAAAAAGGCGCACCGAGCAGACCGGTAACGGAGTGGTCTTTTCCAAACACGCTTTAGAGAGAATCTCCGAAAGACAGATCGATATCGAAAACGGCGATACTCTTGAACGGCTCAATAAGGCTGTTGAGCTTGCAGGTGAAAAAGGCTCAAATGACGCTCTTGTTATGATAGGCTCAAATGCTTTTATCGTCAGCGTAAAAAATAATAAGGTAATTACAACTCTATCTGCAGATGATATGCAGGGAAACATTTTCACTAATATTGATTCAACTGTTATAATGTAAACGAAAATAGCTGCATGGACTATTTGATCGGACCTTTTGGAGATCATACCTGCGTCCCGACCGACTTGACGGACGCAGCGTGCAGCACTGAAAAATATTAAGGAGTGTTATTAAAATGGTTAGATCTCTTTATTCAGGCGTTTCGGGACTTACCTCCCACCAGACAAAAATGGACGTTATCGGTAACAATATCGCTAACGTTAACACATACGGCTTTAAATCATCAAGAGCTTCCTTCAGCGACGTTTTCTATCAGTCGGTAAAGACTGCTGCCGCAGGTACCGAAAGCTTTGCAGGTAACAACCCTTCAACAGTCGGCTACGGTACTCAGGTTGCTTCTATCGACAAGGATATGTCGCAGTCCTCGTTCCAGTCCACGAACAGAACTCTTGACCTTGCTATCAGCGGTGACGGCTTCTTTGCAACCGGCGCATTCTCTTCCGGTGCAGACGGCGGCGCTCCCGATATCACAGCTTCTCCCGACTCTATCACTTACACAAGAAACGGTAACTTCGGCATTGACAGCTTCGGCAACCTTGTTTCCAACAACAACAGATTTATCCTCGGCACAAGAAACTCCGAGGCAGGTCTTCTCAAGAACAGCGACCTGAGCGCACAGGAACTTCTCAAGATCTCACTTGAAGATAACAACGGTGACACACAGATCAACTCCACCGACTATACCTTTGAAAACACTATCAACGTAAACGATCTTATCGCAGACGCTTACGGCATATATACCGATGAGGATACGGGATATATGTATACAAACAGAAAGCCCGAAGCGGTTATGAAGGACGGAAAGGTAGTTGGCTACAAGCAGGGTGATATAGACAGAGCTGATGACGGTACAGAAACCTACTATCTCTGCGACCTCAAGGGCAACTACGTTACTATGGAAGATGACAACGGCAAGGCGCTTCCTTTCTTCAAATATGTAAAGAAGGATCCAACCGATCCAAACAGCAAGGCAAGCTTCACCGCGGCTATCATTGACGATACAGGCGCTCAGCAGGCTTATACGCTTGTAAACCAGAAAAAAGACAAGGACGGCAATGATGTGCCTTATACGGTCGACGATCTCGCTGTAACAGGTAAGTTCACCTACGCTGACCTTGCTGCATTCACGATCGGTTCCGACGGCGTTATCACAACAACATACAACAACACGCTCAAAGCTATCGCCCGTGTTGAGATCACAGTTTTCGACAACCCCGAGGGTCTTATCGAAAATGGTGACACAAGCTTCACCGAAACCGCAGCTTCCGGCTCGGGCAAGGTAAAGCAGGCAGGCGAGCAGGGCGCAGGTTTTATCAAGTCCAACAAGCTTGAAATGTCCAACGTTAACCTTGCACAGGAATTCTCCGATATGATCGTTACACAGAGAGGCTTCCAGGCTAACGCAAGAATCATTACGACCTCCGACTCGATGCTTGAAGAGCTCGTAAACCTCAAGAGATGATTTTTCGCCTTAGGGTAAAGTGCGGCTCAGCGCAATGCTAAGCCGCACTACCGAGGGCGTTTTAAAGGTGAGTAAAATATGATATTGGTTACAAGACTTAACGGGACGCCGCTTATGCTCAATGAAGATTTCATCGAAGCTGCGGAGGAAACTCCCGATACTGTTGTTACGATGATGAACGGTCATCGTTATATCCTTAAAGAAAAGCTTGACGAAATTATTGAAAAATCTTTTGAATTCCGCCGCAGATTCGGCGACAATCAGTGAAAAATCCGGGTTTTAACTCGTTATATATAAAGAATTTATCAAGGAGGATTTTTACCCAATGAATATTTCAGGTATTATCGGTCTTCTTCTGGCTATCGGACTCATTGTTTTCGGAATCTTGCAGGGAGGAAGTATGCTCAACTTCTGGGATCCGTCTTCGGTGCTTATCGTTTTGGGTGGTACTGTCGGTGCGCTTATTTTTACATATCCTGCTTCGGTTCTCAAAAATGTCGGCAAGATGCTTAAAATTGCATTTCTGCCCAAAAAGTACAACCCTGAGGATTATATCGCTGAGATGGTCGAGCATTGTAAGACTGCCCGTATGAAGGGTATCCTTGCACTCGAAGAAAGTGCAAACGCCTGCACAGATCCGTTCATGAAGTCGGCGCTCATGCTCATAGTTGACGCGAACGAATCGGACAAGATCAAGTCCATGCTCGATGACTCTATCGACTTTATGTGCGAACGTCATGAAAGCAACTTCGCATTATGGATAAAGGGTTCTGCCGTTGCTCCTGCGATGGGTATGGTAGGTACGCTCGTTGGTCTTATCAATATGCTTAAGGGAATGGACGTTACAAGCTCCGATTCTGCCGCAACGCTCGGTCTTTCGATGTCAACAGCCCTTATCACAACGTTCTACGGCTGTATCGTTGCCCATCTTTTCTGCGGCCCTATCGGTAACCTTTGTAAATATAACCACAATCAGGAGATCCTCTGCTTACAGATAATCGAAGAGGGTACGCTCGCTATCGCAGCAGGCGCTAACCCGAGATACGTTGAAGAAAAGCTCAGAATGATGCTCCCTGCGACCGCAAAACCCAAGGCAGGAAAGAGTTCCGCTTCGGCTTCCGAATAACGCTTTCCGACAGAAGAAAGATTTTTTAAAATTTTCTGCATTTTTACAAAAAAAGTATGGTAATTTGTTAAGAAATGTGGTATAATTATTTGAAATCTATTTTTAATGCGATTTTTATTCTATTTTTGTTTACATAATGTTATATC
>JBJEQL010000307.1:0-8166 GCA_051881735.1 Oscillospiraceae bacterium | reverse complement strand
GCCATATATTTTCAAGCAGAAATCCCAGAAATGAAATTATCGCAGCCATTATTCCGAATGAAAAAGTGCTGTAATCGATCATGAAAATAACCATTCCTTTCCTTTTTATATTATAACCATTTTACCGCTGCAATATCTCGTTTTGTTCAATTTTTTATAATACAAAAGCAAATATTTGTTGAGGTTTTGTTGAGAAAAGGAAAAGCCGCCCAAATAAGGACGGCTTGGAATGATTTAAGGAAACATATTAATCAGCGTTTTCTTTATTTACATCATCGGAAAGTTCTGTTGCTGCAGCTTCAATTTCGGGACGAATCTTTATGAAAATTTCCGCCAGCGTCGGGTCAAAATGTGTTCCCGATGATTCAGCGATTATCTGGAAAGCCTTGTCAAACGGAAATGCTTCTTTGTAACAGCGCTTTGAAACGAGTGCGTCAAAAACATCGGCAAGTGCCATTATTCTTGCGCAAAGAGGAATTTCTTCACCTGAAAGACCCTTAGGATAACCGCCGCCGCTCCACTTTTCGTGGTGTCCCTCGGCAACCTGTGCAGCCATATCGACATAATTCTTGTTTTCAATATCGCTCATAACGTTGCGTATGATCTTTCCACCCTCGGCAGCATGGGCTTTCATTATGTCAAATTCCTCGACAGTAAGCTTGCCCTGCTTTTTGAGGATAAGGTCGGAAATGCTTATCTTGCCGATATCGTGCATCGGTGCGGAACGGACGAGAAGTTCGATGTAATCATCGGTGAGAATATCTGTGAAATACCCCTCCGCTCTTGCTTCGTGTGCAAGCATTTCAACATACTTGCTTGTGCGGATAATATGACCGCCTGTTTCACCGTCACGGCTTTCGATAAGGTTTGCAAGTCCGCTTATGGTGTTATCCTGGATCTTGATTATGCGCTCATTATGTTCGATAAGCTCACGGTTTTTCTCTTCAAGCTCTTCTTCAAGCTTGTCTTTGTATTTTTCAAGCTGTGAAGCAAGCGTTACGCAGCTGTAAATGCATATTATAACTGCAATTGAGATTATCAGTATGCAGAAGTTTTTTATTGTCTTTGACTTTTCAGTAAGCTCAAGCATTTCTTCGTGAGCAGCGTCCATTTCGTCCTCGGTGAGCGTTTTCATGTCCTGCATACTCTGTTCGATCGAGAGAACGTTAGTCTTAAGATCGGTGTTGATATAGAACAGAGCTGTATTTATATTACCTTCGTCAAAAATCTGGTGAGCGACCTCTGCTGTATTAAAATAAGAATGAACATTGGAGTAAAGCTTGTGGTAAAGCTGTTCACGAACGCCGCTGTTCATTTTTTCAGAAAGCTCGGACATAATTTTCAGAACTTCCTGTTTCTGATTTTCCAGCTCACGTGCTCTTGTAAGGTGGGCAGCTTCATCATCGCTTGAAGTGATCATTTCAAGCAGAGTGCAGCGATAGGAAAGCAGGCGGCTGTTTACCTCATCTATCTTTAAGCAGTTGTCTATGTAGTCATCGCTCATTTCCTCATAGCTTGAAGTCATTTTTGAGATACGATGCTGCATGATACCAACGCCCGCAATGCCGATGATACCGGTTATAAGTACAAGTATAAATATCTTGAACGCAGTTCCTTTGCTGTGAAAAAACATAATACCCACCTCCTGTCATAAAAGATAATATATGTTATTCTGTTTTAGGTGCTCCTGTTATCTGCTCGGTCATTGTGTCAAGGAGTTCCTGCAGATCTCTGTTATCTGCATTTTTGCCGGCTATTGTCGTTCCGAATATGTATGTCGGATTCCAGTACTGGTCAGCAACAAGCTGAGTATAAGCAAATTTTGACTGCTCGCTGAACGCCTTTACAGCAGGAGATGCCATAACGATATCGGATTGGGCTGCCTTAACGTTTGCGGGACACTCGCCCCTTGCCTTGAAGATCTCCAGCTGATTTTCTTCGCTTGTAAACTCTTCTGCAAGCTTCATTGCCCACTCCGCATTTTCGGAATAAGCGCTTATACCGATAAGCTTGTAGCCTGCAAAGCTTGCCATCTGAACCTTTTGGTCTGCAACGGTGTAAGTTGGAAGCTTAACTGCAGCGTATCCGTTGCCGTAAGCGTCGGAGATCTTGTCGGCGTTCCATGCTCCGCTCACTCCGGCGATAGCATCACCGTTTTTTGCTGCTTCGACAAAATTGTCACTGTCAAGGCTTGTAAATCCGGGGTGACAAGCTATTTCAAGCATAGCCTCGGCAACATCAATGCCCTTTATAGGCGTGTTCGTTGAATTCCAGTCGCAGTAGTTGGTCACTCCGTCGGGATTAAGTCCGACATTGAGCCCTGCGCCTTTGAAGAAGGAATAAATATACCAGCCGCTTCCGAAATCCATGGCAAAATGCTTGCCGTTTTTCTCGCATATATCAAGTATTGCGTCCAAATCGGAAACATCACGGCCGGAGAAATAGTAGCTGTTGTAGTATAAGAAATATCCATTTCCTGCGGTGAACGGATATGCATAATATGTACCGTTTCGTGCAGCGGAAAGAGCAGCTCCCGATTCGGCACCGCCGCAGTAGCTGTTGATATACTCAGCGTCGGCAGAAAGATCATAAAGAGCGCCGCAGCTAAGCAGATCGTCCAGCTGGTCATCGGCAAAAATGAACAGATCCGCCGCATTTTCGGGCGAAGACATTACGGTTTCCTTGCAGGATACCTCTTTTTCTTCGCTAATAGTAATAATGAAATTTGCTTCGTTGGAATATTTCTCCGAAAACTTCTGTGCAACTGTTTCAAATACTTCACGGTTTTCGATAGGAGTCCATACAGAAAGCTTAATGTCAGGCAGTTTCTTTCCGCATCCGCAGAAAGAAACCGGGATGAGCGCCATTGCAGTTGCTGCAGATATTATTTTAGATATTTTTTTCAAATCCATCACCCAACCTGTTTTACTTTTTACCATTCGCCATTGAACGCCTTGTTCTTTATGTTCTGCATACGGGCGTCAAGACGGCTGATATCTTCTGCACATTCACGCAGTTCCTGCGAAATTTCGTCTGCGTTTACGCCGAGGTTTTTCTTGTATTTTACTTTGTGTTCAAGGCTTGCCCAAAAGTCCATTGCTATCGTGCGGAACTGAACTTCAACAAGCATGTGCTTAGTTTCGTTGAAAAGGAATATCGGTATATCTACAATGAGATGAAGACTGCGGTATCCGCTTTCCTTCGGATTTGCTATGTAATCCTTGCGGTCAACAACGATAACGTCGTCCTGATTTCCGAGCTTGTCCGCAAGCATATAGATATCATCGGGGAAAGAGCAGATAACACGGATACCTGCAACGTCACGGATGTATTTTTCAATGTTTTCGATAGTAACATCATGTCCGCTGCGGTGAAGCTTTTCGACAATGCTTTCAGGGCGCTTTATGCGGCATTGAATTGACTCAAAAGGATTGCGCTCACCGTCAATGGAAAGGTCGATGTTAAGGACTTCCAGTTTTGTTTTTATCTCCAGCATTGCACAGCGGTACTGATTCATCAGCTTGAAGTAAGGCTCAGCAATTTCCTGCAAAAAAGGAGCGGTTTCTTCGTTGATAAGGTCGCCGAGTTTATTAAAGTTATTGCTAAGTTCCATGTATATTTTACTCCTTTAAATACCTGAAAGGACATATAACTTATAATTATCTATTATCATATCATATTTTTACATTTTTGTCAATTGATTTGACATAATATTACGAAAATAAAAAATACCGGCAAATAATGTCATACAGAATAAAAAAACCGCAGAGCGTATCTGCGGCGGTTTGGTATAATACTAAGTAAATGTTATGATAATTTCTGAACAACGGTGTATAAATTCGCATCATCGGCGCTTATCTCTATTCCCTTTGTTTCAAACATTTCGGAAACGGTGACAAACTGATATCCCTCGTCCAAGAGTGAAGGGATTATAGTGTCAAGCGCTTCAACGGTCTGTGAATTTCCTGCAGCGTCATGAAGAAGGATTATCGTTCCGTCTTTCACCTGTTTCAGCGTGTTGTCAATACGCTGCTGAACAGTTACCTTCGCATCCCAGTCGTTGCAGCCTGCGCCGCAGATAAAGGGCATATCTATCGCTTCATACATTTCATTGCTTACAGCAATATACGGCGGACGGAAGAACTTTGTCGGTTCGCCCGTTATCTCCTTTACCTTGTCGGAAACATAGTTTACTTCATCGGCTATTTCTTCGGTAGTCATTTGGTTCATGTACGAATGGGTCTTTGAATGATTGTCTATCTCGCAGCCCATATCGTATGCACGTTTTACAACCTCTTCCGAAGCAGCGGTTATATTGTTTCCAACTAAGAAAAATGATGCAGGAACTTGGTATTTTTCCAGAATATCAAGCACCTGAACAGTAGTTGTGTTATTCGGGCCGTCATCGAATGTAAGTGCGATCAGCGGCTTATTCGGGTCGATCTCATAAGTCAATGCAGTTACCGTAACTGCGCTTTCAGCTTCCGTTTGCGTTTGTGTTGTTTCCGATGTGCTTTCAACGGCGGTTTCGGTCGAACCGCAGGCAGTCATTGCAAAAAATGCAGAAATAATAAGCGGTATGATCTTTTTCTTCAATCTGTTCATCCCTTTTTTGTATGTTACTGTTGACTATCATTTTAGCAGTATTCTATGCTTTTGTCAAGGAAATTGAAAAATTTACGCCGCTTTGCGAAACGCTGTTATGTTTTCTCAATTATCTGTTTGTTTACCTTTATAAGCATCAATGCAGCCGCAATTGCAGCGACAAGCTCTGCAGCAGGGAACGCCCACCAGATAAGCTGTGCAGCGCTTGAAGCCTTTGAGAACAGCCATGCCAAAGGAATAACAACTATGCAAAGTCTGAGAAGTGATATAACAAGCGAGTGCATTCCGCAGCCGAGCGCCTGAAAAACGCCCTGTATAGCTATGTTTGCTCCGGCGAAAAGGAATCCCGATGCGATTATCCTTGTAGCAAGGATACAAAGGCTTTCCGTGTCGGGTGACATATCAAACAACCCGATAAGCGGAGATGCAAATATTTCCAATGCAATGATCCCTGCGAGCATTATAATTTCCGTATAGAGTGTTCCGTAGAAAATTCCCTGCTTTACTCTTGCTTTGTCACCCATTCCACGGTTAAATGCAACTATCGGCGTTATGGCGTCACGAAGTCCGAACGCCGCAAAGAAAATGAACTGCTGAATTTTATAGAAAATGCCGTAAGCCGTAACAGCCGCTTCGGAAACCGTAACGAAGATTATGTTTACTCCGTAGGTCATGAACGACATCAACGCCTGCATTATTATCGCAGGAAAGCCGATAGCGTATATCTCTTTTACGATTCTGCCTTCAAGCTTCAGATATCGGAACCCCGATTTAACTTCGGTATTTTTTCTGTAATGGAAAAACATTGCAGCAAGCATCGATACTATCTGTCCGATGACCGTAGCATAAGCGGCACCCTTTATTCCGAACTGCGGACAACCTAAATATCCGAATATCATGATAGGGTCAAGGATAATGTTCACCGCTGCACCGGTTATCTGTGCAATGGTAGAATAGAGGGATTTTCCGGTTGACTGCAGGAGCTTTTCATATATCGAAAACATTGTTATTCCGAATGATGCGGTGCAGCATACAGAAAGATATGAAATTCCCATTTCTGTGATAACAGGGTCGGTCGTCTGGCTGCCTATGTAAGCTTTTACGCCGAAAATTCCGAATAAAAGAAAACACAGGTATATAATTATTCCGAGCATGATACCGTTTCCTGCTGCTTTGGCGGTTTTTTCAGCGTCACGCTGTCCGAGGCACTTGGCCAGAAATGCGTTTACGCCAATGCCTGTTCCGATTCCAAATGCAACGATAAGCATCTGTATCGGGAAAGCAAGCGTCAGCGCATTAACAGCCTTTTCTCCCAGATGAGCGATTTCTGCGGTGTCGTTAATACGGGCGACAAACATACTGTCTACTATGTTATAGCAAGCTTGAAGAACCATTGAAAGAATCATGGGTATTCCCATTGAAAGCATGACCTTTTTGATGGGTTCGGTTCCCATTTTGTTCATTGCGGTGGTGTTTTTGTCCATTTCTTTATCAAATCCTTTCTCAAAAAAAAAGAAAGCGCAAACCCAATCCGGATTTACGCTTTCGCTACTCGATCGTCTTTATTTTACAGCGCAAAGCTGCTTTTGTCAAGAAAAAAACATCGATTTCTGCTTTTCGCACAAATGAGATTTTTTATAAATTATAAAAAATTGTGAAGTTTTGCCGCTGCCCAAAATCTTATGTTAAAACAATAGAAATAACTTTATCTAAAGCTGAATTTTTTCTTTTTCAGCCGCTTTATCTTTATGCAATATAACAATTGAAAAACGATTTCATTTCGATTATAATTAGTGCGTACTCAATAACTGCCCTTCGGGCAGTTATTGGCTGAAAATCAAAGATTTGTGCCGTACTACCTGATTAATGTCTGCATTTTTTGAGTATGAAAAAACACGGCAGATATCATTCTGTACTATATTGATGAAAAAGAAATGAAAGTAGTTGAGGAATATGGCAAAAAGAATAAAGAGTGAGTTTTCTCAAAAGCTGCTTAGGCTCGTTGTGCCGATAACGCTTCAGCAGATAATGCTTGCAATGGTAAGTATCACCGATGCGGTCATGCTCGGTGTTCTTAATCAGGATTCGCTCTCTGCGGTTTCGCTCGCAGGTCAGGTAACGTTCGTTTTTAACCTTTTCGTGTATGCGATAGGAGCAGGTGTTTCGATTTTCGCCGCACAGTATTGGGGTATCAACGACCGTGTTTCAGTCGAAAAGATCCTCGGTATCGGAATGAGATTGTCGGTGATAGTTTCACTGCCGTTTACGTTTATCGCATTTTTCTTTCCGAGAGTGTTCATGCATTGCTTCGCTTCGGACGAGATACTTATTTCCTACGGTGCGGAATATCTTCATGCAGTCGCTCTTTCATTTCTGCTGACAAGCATTTCACAGATATATTTAAGCGTAATGAAGAACTGCGGCTTTGCGGCAAAAAGCTCGCTGATAAGCTCGGTTTCCGTTGTAGTGAACATAATATTCAATGCTCTTCTTATCTTCGGACTCTGCGGATTTCCGAAAATGGGCATTGCAGGTGCAGCCGTTGCAACAGTTATATCAAAGGTGGTTGAACTTGTATGGACGCTTATAGTAATGTTCCGCAGCTGCGTGGTCAAGATACGTTGGAAGTATATCTTTCACAGCGATGAAACGCTTCGGCATGACTATTATAAATACACTATCCCTATATTGGGAAATCAGCTCGGCTGGGGCGTTGGATTTACAATGTACAGCGTTATACTCGGACATTTGGGAAGTGACGCCGCAGCAGCAAACTCTATCGCAAACATCATAAAGAACCTTGTTATCTGCGCCTGCACAGGCGTTGCAGCTGCAAGTGGAGTTATCATCGGTGCAGAACTCGGACAGGGCAACCTCGAAACGGCGAAAAAGTACGGTTCAAAGCTTTGCAGGATATCTCTTATCAGCGGAATAGTTTCGGGAGTAATAATCCTGTGCGTGATCCCGTTTGTTTCGCTGTTTGGCAGCCTTACGGATACGGCAAGGGAATACCTCAGCGTTATGCTTGTCGTTTGTTCCTATTATGTCATTGGCAAGGCTATGAATATGACCGTTATATCGGGTATATTTGCCGCAGGCGGAGATTCAAAGTTCGGTTTCAAATGCGATACCATTACAATGTGGTGCGTGACCGTCCCTATTGGACTTATAACAGCGTTCGTGCTTAAACTTCCCGTAATGGCGGTGTATATCATCATAAACATTGACGAGATAATAAAGCTGCCTGCGGTATATAAGCATTACAAAAAGTATGTATGGCTTAAAAAACTCACTCGTGACAGCGCTGAACTTGAGTAGTTTGGAGAGTGGAGAGTGGAGTTTGGAGTTAATGCGGAGTTGTTATATTCCGTAATGGTTCCGATTGTAGGGGCGGATCCCATATCCGCCTGCAATCTTATGCGTATTATAACATAAAAAAACTGTTTTCAAAGGCGAACAAAAGAAACAGGTTATTTTTTTATGTTGTCCAACTACGAATTCCGCATTAATACTAATACTAATCTTTAATCAACCTATAGACAAATCCTCGGCTATAATAAT
>JBJEQL010000306.1:0-8183 GCA_051881735.1 Oscillospiraceae bacterium | reverse complement strand
CCGATGAGCAGCTTGCTGCTGCAGGAATTGACGGCGGACTTATCCGTCTTTCGGTCGGACTTGAAAATGTTGATGATATTATCGCCGATGTTAAGCAGGCTCTTGAGAAGGTTTAATGCGTAATTATTGCAGTCCAACATTTGTAGTTAAAACCGCGAAGCGGAGCAAAAGTTTCGTCCACCTTTTTAAAGGTGGTGGGTGTCCAGAGGGCAAAGCCCTTGGTCGCTCTCGCAAGAGCGAAACTCCCTAATCTATCGCACAAAGCTTTGTAGCAATAAGCCGAATAACAAACAGCTATAAAAGCGCAATTCACACAAAAAACGGAAACAAATACTATTTTGTCTGACGAAAATTTGTTGAACCGTTAATGTGAATTGCGCTTATTCTATTTTCCTAAAGCAAACTATCCTCTAAATGCAAAATATACGAACGAAGTGAGTATATTTTGCATTTAGACACAACATGAACAGTGATTTACAGGAACCCTCTAATTGTTGTTTCCCTGTGCATAGATATACATAACGAAGTCGGAACGCAAACACACGCACTTCGTTTGTGTATTTGCGCTCCGAGGAGAGTTATATTTGAGATAAAAAGAATAAGCGCAATTCAATTTTAGGTTTTAACGGTTTTGTTTCTCATTTTCCGTTTTATTTCTTGATTGAATTGCGCTTTTTTATTAGCTGTTAGTTTCTTTCGGCTTATCGCTGCAAGCATTGCGCTAAAGTTTAGGGAGTTTCGCTCTCTGCGGAGAGCGACAAGGTGGCTCCTTGCCCCCTTGACCCCTCGCCAGCTGTGCTCAGCTGGACCAGCTGCTTGCTTCGCATTAATTCCAAATTTTACTCAACGTTCCCCTTAAGCAGCTGAATCCTTCCGCCGAGAACTGCGTCACGGTAGTCTGCGGCTGATTTTATCGGCTTTTCGGTGAGTATTCCGCCGCCGTAATATCTATCGCTCGCATTATGCGAGTCCGAGCCTGCTGTCACGGGGAGATCATACCACTCGGCATACATTTTTGCTCGCTCGTCAAACTCTTTCTGTTGGTGGGAAGCGTTGATTATTTCAACTGCGTCAATGTTATGTGGGCAGAGTGTGAAGCGTTTGATATAGTCATAGTCACGGAAAGGATGCGCATGAACGATAAATCCGCCGCAGCTATGGACGTAATTGAGAAAATCGGTAATTTCACAGTCAACGTCAAGAATATTTCCGTTTTCGATAAGCCACTGCTTGTCAAGTCCGTAGAGCAGAAAATCTGCGCCGTGAAAGGTATACTCAACGCCGAAGAAAACGTCAAGCCCTATTTTATCGCCCATTTCTTTTGCGTTTTCATAGCCTTTGCAGTAAAGCTCAATGCGTTTTTCCCAGGGCAGATCACGGGGGACCGCTGAGTTGCCATTGAAGAAATGGTCGGTGACAAAGATGCCGTCATAGCCTTCGTCCTTATATTTCTGTGCCATTTCCGCACCTGTGGAAGAGCCGCAGCCGCTTGCTTCGGATGTATGCATGTGAGTTTCGTATTTATACATTGATATTATCCTTTCCACAGAGCGCTGCAATAGCGTTTGTGTAGATCTTAGCGTTTAAAAGCAGGCTTTCTTCGGTGATGAATTCGTCTGCGCCGTGCATATTGTTTTCATCGCCGGGGAATTCTGCACCGAAAGCGACTCCGTTTTCGGTTTCGTGGACGTAAGTTCCGCCGCCGATAGCGATAGGTGAGCCCTTTTCACCTGTAACGTCTTCATATACATTCAGCAGCGTTCTGACAAAATCGCTGTCCGCCGGGACATGGTGAGGTTCGCTCTGCATGATAGGTTCGATATCAATTCCGACTGCCTTTGCAGCAGCTTCAAGCTTTGAGAGTATGCCTTTGCTGCTTTCGCATACGGGAAAGCGTATATCCTGTGTGCAGACAAGCTTTCCGTCCGATACTTCTGCCATGCTTAAAACTGTTGTAGCGGCGCCCGATTCTTCGTCCGAGCATTTTATGCCGCAGCTGGTTCCGTCTGTTTCACCGAACGGGAAAAGCTTTGAAAACGCTTCTGCTTCTGTTACTCCGCAGTCTGCAAGCAGCGCAAGCAGCGCTGTAAGAGCATTCATGCCGAGTTCGGGAGTTGAAGCGTGTGCACTTTTGCCGGAGGCGGAAACAGATACAAGTCCGTTTTCATCTGTTATATCAAATTTTACGCCGACAGACTGCATTTCGGCAGCGTTTCTAACTATTTCGGCAGGAATACGCACTTCCGCCTTTGCAGCTTCGGGAACAGCATTTACCATTGCTCCGCCGCTTATTGAAACGAGCTTATCTCTGACTGTGTGAGAAAGCTTTATACGCATCATACCTTTTTCGATGTTGATAAGCGGAAAAGAGCCATCGGGAGTGAAAAGCAGGGGAGGAAAGCTCTCTTTTTTCTGATAGTATTCCATATCTTTCGAGCCGTTTTCTTCGTTGCTGCCCAAGATAAGCCGAACGTTTTTGTTTATCGGCAGGCCAAGTTCCTTTACGCAGCGCATTGCATGAATTGCGGCAACAGCTGGACCTTTGTCATCTATCGTGCCTCTGCCGAATAATTTTCCGACTTCGGATGTAAGCTCAAAAGGCGGTTTAGTCCAACCGTTTCCCTCGGGAACGACATCGAGGTGGCAGAGTATTCCGAGGTGTTTTTCTGCAGTTTCGAGCAGGTCTGCGGAAATTGCGTAGTTATCGCAGTTTTGGGTGTAAAAACCGTATTTTTGGCAGATCTCTTCTGCTTTTTTGAGGGCTTTTACGTTGTTTTCTCCGAAAGGACAGCCTTCGGTCGGAGCCGACATAACGGACGGTATCTTTATAAGCTCTGCAAGGTCGGAGATCATCTCGTCACGCTTGCTGTCGATGTAATCGCTTATTAAAGCTTTGGTGTTCATGGCAAAAACTCCTTTAAAAAAGCTGCCCGAAAAGCTTAACGGGCAGCCGCTTTTTTTATTTTTTTCTCTGAGCTGTTCCGGTTCGGCGTGAGCCGCTCTTTGCAGGAGCAGATTGTGCGGCTTGCTTCTTTGAAAAGCTCGTTGTATAATAGGATTCGATGTTTGCGTTGGTTGCAAGCTGTATAGCAATAATTGCACATACTGCAATTACAATAATAAAGCAGATAAGTGTATCAAAATAATTGTCCGGCTTGCGTTCGGTGTTCAGCGCAAAAGTTACGCAGGTATAAACCATAAAAACGGTTTCTCCCGAGAAGAACAGGCAGGATAACGTCCTGAAAAACTTTGCTTTGAGCATCATAAGAATTGAGAAGATCACGCCGCCCATTGAAATATAGGTCAGAATATTGAGATTATCCGGATTTAGCTTTGAATGGATGATAGCCGCAGCGATTATTCCGCCTGCCATCATAACAACAAGAGAAAGCATACCTTTTTTGGCTCTTTTTACCTTCTGCTCATGCATAAGGCTCTTGTAGAGCTCAGCGCTGTTCTTCTTGTTTATTCCCTTTGGACGAGAATCAATTTCTTTCTGCAGACGTTCTTTTATAAGCTGTTTTTCATCACGGTCAAGCGCATCCTGCGATGAGAACGTGGACTGTTTTTTCAGCGGAGCAGATGGGAGATATTCCGTTGACATTTCCTCGACCTTCGGCCTGCTGCCAATTTCCTTTGCAAGATCGTCCAGTTCCTGCTGTTTGAGTTTATCCTTGCGTTCCTGCTGTTTATAATTATAACCCATATCGCTTATCATATCCGCAGATACTTTAATATCTTCAAGATTATGATAAGCTTCTTCGGCTGCACGCTGCTTTGCTTTGGCTTCTTCGATGAGATCCTGTTCTTCGTTTTCGTGGATCAGTTCTTCGACAGTTTTTCCTCTGCGGTAGCCATCATCTTCGTATGAGTCCTCTTTTATTGGTGCGGAATAATAGGGGGAATAAGAAATTTTCTCTTTTTCGTCTTCCTCATATTCATCGGCATCGTTGCTTTGGTCATATATATCCGTATATTCAGCTATTTCAGATACGTTTTCATTCGGTGACTGTTCTTCTGCAGGCTGATTTTTTTCTTCCGCCTGCCGCTCGGCTTTTTTTGCATCGGCAAGAGCACCAAGATTTCCGCCCATTTTCTGCAGGTCACGTTCAAAGCGAGGGACATATCCGCCGCCGTTGTCTGCGCCGCTGCCGTTTTCGATAGGATCGAAAAAATCGTTGCCGTTGTTTTCCATTAGATCAACTCCGTTTTATTCTGATAAAGCGATTGCTTCCGGGAAAATACTGGATGAGCTTTCCTGAAGGAATGTGGTGTTAACATATCCCTGTATTGTTGCACCGTCGAGAACGGTTATTGTCGAGGCTGTAATGTTACCGAGAATAACTGCGTCGGTCTTGAATTCTGCCTTTCCGCCGACATCAACGTTGCCCTTGATCTTTCCGTTAAGATCGAGATACTGTGCGGAGATATCGCCGAGGATAAGGCTGTCCCTGTCCATCTGGACCTGACCCTTTGAAACGATGTTTCCCTGCATGGACGCACCGGACATTACCGAGTTGTTGCATTCGATATCGCCGACTACCTTGCCGGTAACGCTGATGTTCTTGGTGATGGTAACATCGCCCTTTACGCTACCGTCTATATTTATGTTTGCAAAAGAGCGGATATTTCCGTCGATGATAGTATTTCTTGAAATGATAGTGGTTTCTTCGGTTTCATAGTAAGGCGAATCGGGCTCGTTTCCCCTGAATGAAGACGGACGCGGAGGCCTTGGCGGAGTCGGAGGAACGGAAGTGTTTCCAAACGACTGACCCGAACCGTATGCGCCGCTGTAAGCGCTGTTCTGAGGTGCTTCCTGACGTGAAGCGGCACCGCTCTGACGAGCAAACTGCGAATACTGTGTGAACGGACTTACATTCTCGGTTTTCGGAACCTCGGCAGCTGCAGGCTTCGGTTCTTCTGCAGGCTTTGCAGCTGCAGGAATTATATCAGGCGAGCTGTAATCCGTAGATCCTGCCTGTTCCGGAGCAGCTTCTGCAGATTCTGCAGCTTCGTTTACAGCTGCAGCGATCTCTTCTGCCGGCTTTTCTGCAGCAACAGCTTCTTCAAAGCGCTCCTTCGGAGCAGGTTCAAGATAGCTGTCCAGCTCGGTTTTCTTCTTTTCTTTTTCATCTGCGGACGGCTTGTTTCCGATTATACCGTCTTTGTGAAGGACCTCTCTGAGTGCCTGATTGAAATTATCTTTAAGGCTCATTTTACGACCATTCCTTTCTGAACTTCCCGCAAAAGCAATAAGCTTTATGCCCGATATGCAAAATTCGGGACTTTAGCTGTATATCCACCCGAACGAACGGGCATTTTACGGATCTACGAAAACATTTGATATTTTCGGAGATCCTTTTAATCAACATAAGAAAACGTTATCGGCTTGACCGAATTGTCAAGCTTATCAAAGCTGTAACCGTCATTCTGCAGAGCAATGATGATATCCTCAACTGTGTGGACGGTCATCTGCTTGTCAGCGCTGTCGTGAAGAAGGACTATTGCTCGGCTTGTGGAATTGTTTTCAATGCCGTTTAAAACATTGTTGTAGATGCTCGACCATGTTGCGTGGGTGGTTGCATCTTCTCCGCTGACGTTCCAGTCATAATATGTAAATCCTCTGCGTGTGACTTCTGCGATGAGCTGAGGATAGATGAGGCGGTTGTAGTTGTTGATGCTTCCGCCTGCGAAGCGCATCACCTGCGGACGAACGCCCGTAGCTTCGCTTATACATTCATAAGTTTTGTTAAAATCGTCGAGGAAGCTTTCAACGCTGGAGTAGATATCGTTGTATTCATGTGATATAGAGTGGATACCAATAGTATGACCTGCATCAGCAACGGCTTTCATTATTTCCTTTGAGCGTTCGCTTTCGCCGCCCGACATGAAGAAAGTTGCCTTTATATCATATTTTTCAAGGATAGTGAGAATATCGAGAGTGTTTTCGGAAGGGCCGTCGTCAAAGGTAAGGTAAACGGTTTTTTCCTTTTCGGTGAATTCTGCGGCAGGTTCTGCATAAAGGTTGGGGTAAAGCAGGGTATATTCATTTGCCGTGCTGCCTGCGCCGCTTCCGACATTATCGGAATTAACAGCGAATTTATCGGGATTGGCGAAGATATACTGCTCTGTAAAGCTGTCCATCTTGCTGCTTTCGTTTTCTGCGAGGAAATTGAGGATATCCTCGGCGGTGTATCCGTCTGCAGCCATGAGCAGGTAATACTGTTCAAGCGGCAGTTGTTCGGGGGCTTGGATCTCCTCTGCCGAAGCAGCCTTTACAAGCTCATCGTTTTCCTTTTTGACGATCGCATATTTAACGCCGAAAAAGACAGCGCAGCCGATTATAGCCGCAAGAATGAGAACCATGACCGTGTATATAAGATGTTTAAAAAATTTAACACTTCCGAAGTACATTTTTCTGGTTTTTCTCCCTTTTGCTGTATCGGAAAAACTATTTCCTTAATACAGTTCAATAAATGTAAAAAAATTCCAATTAAAAAACAATATGTAATATCGTTGATACTCTTTATAATAATACACTATTTTCCGTCCAATGTCAACACCGTAATTTACAAAATAAAGTTATGAAAATTAGTCGTTTTTGATACGCAACTCATGTTAATGCATAAATAAGTCGTTAAAACCGCAAAGTGGGGCAGCCGGTCAAACTGAACTCAGCTTGATCGGTTAGCCGCTTTGCGGTTTTAACGACAAATGTCAACTATGCATAAGGGGGATCTCTAATACTAAACACCAATAAAAAACGGGAAAAAATCTGCGCCGAAATCCAATATAAAACTGTTTTCAACAGTTACGAGATTGTCGGCTTGATTTTTTCCATATTTTAAATGGTGTTTAGTATAAAAACCTCCTTCTTGGCAAATTTTCTATGACTTTGCTCAGGTCCCGTTTTTTGGAGAACCCCATAAGTGATTTATTACTTTAATTACGCATTATTCAAAGTCAGACGGATCAATAATCGAAATATCAAACGGTTTCGGTTCTTCGTGCGGTGCTTGCGGATTATCCTTTATTTCTTTTCCACGTTTTACGAGATAATCGGTAAATTCTGTGGAGATCTTATATCCCATAGCGTCTGTTATTGCGTCAATGGCTTTTTCCGGTTCGCCCAGTCCGTAATGGACTTCTGCACATATTGCAGAGCAGAGTGCTTTATGCATCGGCATTTTCGATTTTATATGCGACCGTGAGAGAAAATCAGCTGTTTTAAGTGCTTCGGCGGCGGCTTCGTTGCTGCCGAATTTCAGCTCGCAGAGCGCATTTACCGACATTGCGAAAAAGTCTGAGGTGAGATTTTCGGTATACTGTTTTGCATGGATATAGGTATTCTCCATGCTTTCATAGTCCTTGATACCGCAATAATATAGTATCGAAGTGGAAAAAAAGTATGCTGCATCGGAATAGTTTCCGGTCGAATTAGCAACGTCGGTAACGCTGATTGCGTCAACACGGTCAAGCTGTTCCTTTGCTCTTCTGAAATTTCCCGTAACGAGTGCTGTCAGCGAAAGCTCGGAGCACACTTTGGTGCGTATATTTCCACGGCAGGAAAGGTTCAGTATTTCGATATATTCACGGCCGATGCCGTTTTTAGCGGCTGTCTTGTCAAGCTGCGCTCTCATCTTCTTTTCGGGGCGCTTGGCGATTATCGAACTTAGGAAATGTGCTCCGACTGCAAGAACCGCTGCTCCTGCAATAAGTATCGGAACAAATATCTGCATATTCAGCTTGTTTGTTCCCGAAACGGAGAAAAAACCAAGCAGGATATTTATACTGAAACCTATGCAGCATCCGATGATAATAAAGATACCAAACCATACGCTGACGGATTTTGCAAACATTTGAAGTCTTGCTTTAAAATTCATTTTCTCCGTCCTTTCTGTTGCTTTTTTATGATATAAGAGCCGCCCTCATGTCGCAGATAAGCTTTTCAATATCGCTGTCATTGTATTTTGCGCCGCTCCATATCTCATGAGCGACAACAGCCTGCCAAACGAGCATTGCCATGCCGCCGATAGCCGTTTTGCCCTGTGCTTCTGCGATCTGCATAAGCTTTGTTTTATCTGGGTTGTAGATGACTTCGAAAACGCTGCCGCAATGCGAGATGACCTCCTCGGAAACGGGGCAGTTCTCGACCTTCGGGAACATTCCGACAGGCGTTGCGT
>JBJEQL010000305.1:0-8235 GCA_051881735.1 Oscillospiraceae bacterium | reverse complement strand
TGTTACAGAGGCGTTCGTCACAGAAAGGGTCTCCCCGTAAGAGGTCAGAGAACCAAGACTAACGCAAGAACTCGTAAGGGTCCTGTAAAGACAATCGCTAACAAGAAGAAGTAAGGAGGGAATGAACAATGGCTCAGGTTAAAGGTAAAAAGACTGTCGTAAGACGTCGTCGTGAGCGCAAAAACATTGAAAATGGTGCTGTTCATATCCAGTCCACTTTCAACAATACTATCGTTACTATCACCGATACTCAGGGTAACGCTATTTCATGGGCTTCCGCAGGCGAACTCGGTTTCAGAGGTTCCAAGAAGTCCACTCCGTTTGCTGCACAGACAGCTGCTGAAACTGCTGCAAGAGCTGCAATGGAACACGGTCTTAAGACTGTTGAAGTTTATGTAAAGGGACCCGGTGCCGGCCGTGAAGCTGCTATCAGAGCTTTGCAGACAGTTGGTCTTGAGGTTAGACTTATCAAGGATGTTACTCCTATTCCTCACAACGGATGCCGTCCTCCTAAGAGACGTCGTGTATAACAGACGCTTTTTCAAGGCAAGCATTTCCGCTTAAAAAATCGTTTTTTAATTACCAATGGAGGTGTAGTTCTAAATGGCAGTTAATAAAGACCCCATACTCAAAAAATGCAGATACTTAGGAATCAGCCCTATGGTTATGGGTATTTCTAAGACTTCTAATAGAAACCCCGGTGCTAACAACAGAAAGAAGCTTTCCGAATACGGCACACAGCTCAAGGAAAAGCAGAAGCTCAAGTTCATCTACGGTGTTCTTGAAAAGCCTTTCTATCACTACTATGAGCTCGCAAGCAAGGTTACTGACAAGACCACTGGTGACGCTCTCATTACTATCCTTGAATCCAGACTCGACAATGTTGTTTTCAGAATGGGCCTCGCTCTCACAAGACGTGAAGCAAGACAGCTCGTTACTCACAGACATTTCACTGTAAACGGCCAGAGAGTTGACATTCCTTCTTACAGAGTTAAGGAAGGCGACGTTATCGCTCTTTACGAAGGCAGCCGTTCAAGTGCTAAGTTCAAGGAGATCTACGATCAGACTAACGGTAGAGTTGTTCCTACATGGCTCGATTCCAACAAGGACAATTTCTCTGCTAAGGTTGTTCGTATGCCTGCAACTGAAGATCTTGACTATGAGGTTGAGACTCACCTTATCGTCGAGTTGTACTCCAAGTAATAGGTTTATCGTGTATAAATTTCTTATATACGTTAATGATCCGCAATGCGAATATAGGAGGGTTTTATAATGCTTGAAAAAATCGAAAAGCCGGAAATCGAAACCGTTGAACTCAAAACCAACGGAACTTACGGCAAGTTTGCTATCGCTCCTCTTGAGCGCGGCTATGGACATACCCTTGGCAACAGCCTCAGACGTGTCCTGCTCTCCTCGCTTCCGGGTGTTGCTGTTACTTCGGTGAAGATTGACGGTGTACACCACGAATTATCTACTATTCCGGGCGTTAAGGAAGATGTTACGGAAATCGTTCTTAACCTTAAAGGACTCACGGCTAAGCTTTACGGCGAAGGCCCAAAGACCATCTATATCGAAGCCGAAGATGAATGCGAAGTTACCGCCGGTGACATCAAGGCTGATTCGGAAGTCGATATCCTCGTTCCGGATATGCACATTGCTACACTTGGCAAGGACGCTAAGCTTTATATGGAGATCACTATTGACAGAGGACGTGGTTACGTTCCTGCTGAGAAGAACAAGCAGCTTTTCAACTTCGGTGTTGATGTTATCGCTGTTGACTCCATTTATACCCCTGTACTGAAAGTAAATTACACTGTTGAAGACACTCGTCTTGGACAGGTAACTGATTATGATAAGCTCACCCTCGATGTCTGGACCAACGGAGTTGTTTCAGCTAAGGAAGCTGTATCGCAGGCAGCCAATCTCCTCATTGAGCATCTGAAGCTCTTCAGCGAGCTTTCCGATGAATCCGCTATCACAGAAATTATGGTAGAAAAGGACGACAAGGGCAAAGAAAAAGTCCTTGAGATGACCATTGAGGATCTTGACTTATCAGTACGTTCGTTCAATTGCCTCAAGCGTGCAAATATTAACACAGTAGGTGATTTGATAAACAAGTCAGAAGAAGAGATGATGAAGGTTAGAAACCTCGGTAAGAAGTCCTTTGACGAAGTTAAGGAAAAGCTTCAGTCCCTCGGTTTCGAACTCAGCTCTGAAGATGATAACTAAGAGTGATAATTTTGCAAAAATACGATACTTTTATAGGTAAGGAGTGATTAGAATGCCGGGAACAAGAAAATTGGGCAGAACAAGCGATCATAGAAAAGCTATGCTCAGAGCTATGGTTACATTCCTGCTCGAAAACGGCAAGATCGAAACAACAGTAACAAGAGCCAAAGAGGTTCGTGCTATGGCTGAAAAGATGATCACCATCGCTAAGACTAACGACCTCCACTCCAGACGTCAGGTTCTTGCTTATGTTACAAAGGAAGATGTTGTCAAGAAGCTTTTTGACGAGATCGCACCTAAGTACGCTGATGTTAATGGCGGTTATACAAGAATCATCAAGACAGGTCCAAGACGCGGTGACGCTGCTGAAATGGCTATCATTGAACTTGTATAAGTTATACTGTTAAAAATGATTACAACGCTGTTCCGGTTATTCGGAGCAGCGTTTTTTATAATGTTGAGTTTGGAGTTTGGAGTTTGGAGTGTGGAGTTGTATTGATTCGGAATGTGGGAATACGAAATTAATACTAATACTAATTCCAAACCAACCGTAAGACTAAATACTCGGATATAATAATCCAATTCTGCGTCAGACTCCCGTGCAATTTTATTGCAATGACGGCAGGCAGCCTGCCTGCGGTCGTCTTCCTTGACTTGGATTATTCTATCTGTCGTCTTTGTCTATAGAACGGTTTAGAATTAGTATAAACCGCCAATACATCACGAAAAACCATATCTTGTCATGAGGAAATTCCGCTAAACATTTGACTTTTTGCATAGAATAGTGATATAATATGTATAGAATAAATTCGTCAAAGGGAGCTGATCGATATGATGATAAAACCGTCCACCTGTTTAAGAAATGAATATAACGATATTGCAGAATTTTGCAAAACAGAAAATCAGCCTGTTTTTCTTACCAAAAACGGAGAGGGCGACCTTGTTGTTATGAGTATGGAAGCATATTCATATCGTGAGGAAATGCTTGATCTGCGTGAAAAGCTGCTTGAAGCTGAAGCGCAGCGTTTAAGCGGAGCTAAGACATTCTCTCTCGATGAGGTGAACAAACAGCTGGAGGATATTATCAATGGAAGCGACTAACGAATACACCATTGAATTTCTCCCTGCTGCCCTTAACGATATGACCGAGATAATTTCATCATTTATAATGCTCGGCAGCAAGCAGGGAGCGATTCGTATCAAGGATAAACTAAACAAAGCTGGCGAACAGACGCTTCAATTTCCGTATTCGGGAATGTCAGTTCCCGATCCAAAGCTGTCAAAATCGGGGTTTCGAATGATAGTTGTTGAAAAATATCTTATGTTTTACAAGGTGTTTGAAGAGGAAAAGAAAATCACATTCTATCGTGTACTTAACGGCAAGACAAATTATCCCACACTTATGCATAGGCTCTACAAGGACGAATAACCTTAATTCGGAAGCTCTTTTCGGGCTTCCGATTTTTATGCGAATTGTGCGTTAAAAAAGTTTCGTCCAATGTAGAGTCGAAAGCGCCAAAGGGCGATATAAAATCCGCCCCTACAAGGCTATCGTGATACATTACAAAACGTATTGATCAGCGTTTACTTATATTCGCCGGATTTTGCGGTTGTGTACAGTATATAATATATAAATGCAGCTATGCAATACTTCCGAATTCATAATTCTGTATAAAAAATTACGCATTACGCATTACGCATTACGAATTACGCATTATATTCAGGTTGACTTTTTCTGCAATTTGAGTTATAATTAATCTGTATATTTATGCCCCGAAAAGCAGATAATACAATAAAATATTGATATTATTGAAATTTTGGGAGAACGAATATGCATAATAATTGTGATGACAACGATACAAACGAAAACAACGAGAATAACGGAAGTTCGAGCGCTTCGGACGAGGCGCTTGACCGTGCGGAGCTTATCGAAAGAACAGGCGAAGTCACATCGCAGAATGCAAAGCACCTTATACATTGCCTGACGATAATCGGGCAGGTCGAGGGGCATTATTTGCTTCCGCCGCAGAATAAGACGACAAAGTATGAGCATATCATGCCTGCGCTTGTTGCAGTCGAGCAGGACCGTTCGATC
The DNA here is from genome assembly GCA_051881735.1 of Oscillospiraceae bacterium. Classification (GTDB taxonomy): domain Bacteria; phylum Bacillota; class Clostridia; order Oscillospirales; family Ruminococcaceae; genus UMGS363. The sequence goes on along the minus strand of JBJEQL010000305.1, from coordinate 3,911 downwards.
GAGGGACTTGTGATAATCCTCAACACGGTCGGCGGCGATGTTGAAGCAGGCCTTGCGATAGCAGAGCTTATCGCAGGAATGAAAACGCCCACGGTTTCAATTGTTGTCGGCGGAGGACATTCTATTGGAGTACCGCTTGCAGTTTCGGCAAAGCGTTCGTTTATCGTGCCGAGCGCAACAATGACTATTCATCCTGTGCGGATGAGCGGAACGGTTCTTGGTGTTCCGCAGACGCTGTCCTATTTCGACAAGATGCAGGACAGGATAAGCAATTTCGTCTGCCGCAACAGCAATATATCTCCGTCACGTTTCAAGCAGCTTATGATGAACACGGGCGAGCTTACAATGGATATGGGAACGGTTATTGACGGCGAAACTGCGGTGAAAGAGGGACTTATCGACCGCTTGGGTGGTTTATCCGACGCTATCGAGGAACTCTACACGCTTATCGAAACGAGCGAGCCGCGTTATCCCGATAATGAGGAGAGCTGAAGCAATGGTCATTCACACAATTATTGATGAATATGATTTACTGTATGCGCAGGAGCGTGAGGCGGCTTATGCCGTTTCGACTGACTGCGGCGGAGAATGCAGCGGTGTTTTTTCGCTTTCAGCGTATCCGCTCTCAGCGGATTTTACACGGCTGCCGGAAATAAATGACAACGGAGGATTTTTTCATGACAGTAATTGAAGGCATTATTCAGGGACTGATTCAGGGCTTATCGGAGTTCCTTCCGATTTCAAGCTCGGGACACCTTTCGGTGTTCCAGCACTTTTTCGGGATACACGGTGAAAGCGCCGTGCTGGTGAACGTATTTCTTCACCTCGGAACGCTTATTGCAGTTTTTATAGCGTTTTGGGATAAGATAAAGGCGCTTATAATTGAGTTTTTCCGCCTTGTGAAGGATATATTCACAGGCAAATTCAAATGGAAAGAAATGAACCCCGAGCGCAGAATGATATTTATGATAGTAATTTCCATTCTGCCGCTGTTCGGGTTTTACATATTCAAGGATTTTTTCGAGAGTTTGCAGTCGGACAAAAGCGTTATCGCAGAGGGAGTTGGATTTCTCTATACATCGGCGCTGCTGTTCCTTTCGACAAGCAAGCTTTGCAGCACAAACACGCTTACCTGCGGTGAGGTGACAACGCCTAAGGCGGTTCTTATCGGTATTTTTCAGGGGATTGCGCTTGTTCCGGGTATTTCACGCTCGGGTTCAACTATATCGGCAGGACTTTTTGCAGGACTTAAGCGTGAGGATGCAGTTGAATACAGCTTTATCCTCGGAATCCCCGTAATTCTTGCAGGAGCTCTCACCGAGATGTTTTCATTTGACGGAAATGCTTCGTCAGAGCTTATACTTCCGCTTATTGTAGGATTTATTGTTGCAGCGGTTTCGGGTTATCTTGCAATACGGCTTATAAAGCTGCTTGTTGTATCGGATAAATTCAGAATTTTTGCATTTTACACGCTTATAATCGGAATTATTGTACTTTCGATAGGAATATATGAGGACGTCAGCGGAAATCTGCTTTCCGCAATGATCAAACCGGAGGGATAAATTTGGCACAGAACAGGACAAAGGCTTCCAAAGAGGAAATTGCCCGTCAGAATGAAAACGCCCGTCGCCGTGACAGAGTGTTATGGTCAACGGTGCTGTTTGCTGCAGGTGTGCTTGCGGCAGCTTTCACGCTGATAAAGGGCGAATCCCTCTGGAACACTATACATAATATTTTTCTGGGACTTTTCGGAGTAACGGCTTTTCTCGTTCCTATCGTTATGATTTATGCTTCGATAATGATAGCGATGGATAAGACCGAGCTTTATGTCAGCACACGCATAGTTCAATGTGCTGCGGCTGTTCTGCTGTTGACAGGGTTCGTTCAGATTTTCTTCGCAGGGGAGCTGCAGGGCGAACGGCTTTTTGATGAGATAATCCCTGCGCTTTACGCCGAGGGTAAAAAGCTTCGCGGCGGCGGAGTTATGAGCATTATAATCGCAGGACCGCTGCTTGCGCTTTTCAAGAGGGTCGGCGCTTCAATAATAATTGTACTGCTTTGTTTTGTATATATAATGGTCGTTGCAAACAAGACGGTCATTGACCTTTTCAAGATGATACGCAACAGCTTTGCAAAGGCAAGCGCTGCCCGTGCGGAAAGATATGTTGAAACTCCCGATTTTGTTCCGCCTCCGGGGGCAAAAAACAGCCAAAAGGCTGTTCCAAACGCCGATGTTCCCGTAAAGATAGCTGAGAAGAAGCAGAAGGATTTCAATGTTGATATTCCTATGCCTGCAGGACAGAAGCTTTCGCAGTCCGAGCAGATAAAGGCGACAGGAACGCTCACCGAGCCGCCTAAGGAATTCAATGACGAGGGTTCTGTAATTCCTGCCGCTGCGCCGAAAATTGCGGAGAACAAGGCTCTTGCTGCAGACAAGGAGCTTGCAAAGGAGCAGCTTAAATCTGCTTCGAGTGAGCTTGATGATATTATAAAGAAGGCTGCGGCTGCACCGAAAAAGGTGAATTCTGCGGCAAATACAGCGGCTGCATCGGCGGTTTCGACAGCAAACGCTTCTTCCAATGCGGCAAAGGCTGCGCCTACAGAGGACAACACACAGCTTAAAAAGGATATTGCAAGCGCAATTGCGAACAAGAAGCCTGTTTCAAAGCAGTCCACGCTTGCTTCGGAAAAGATTGCTTCGACCGAGGAGCTTGATATGCCGGACGCTCCGACGGCTGCGGATATTCAGCATGAGATAACCGAAAACAAGCAGGAGGCGTTTGTTTACACGTTCCCTCCGATAGATCTGCTTAAACAAGCTGACAACGAGAGCAACTCCGAGCAGGCGGAAGCAGAAATGAAGAGCAATGCCGACACACTTGTTGACACGCTCAAAAGCTTCGGCGTTCAGACGAGGATCGTTGACATTCACCGTGGTCCGACCGTTACAAGATATGAGCTTCAGCCGAGCGCAGGCGTAAAAATATCGAAGATCACGGCGCTTGCAGACGATATTGCGCTCAATCTTGCTGCGGCAGGCGTTCGTATTGAAGCACCTATTCCGGGAAAGGCTGCTGTCGGCATCGAAGTTCCGAACAGGGTCAAGGACACGGTTTCTATCCGTGAGATGATCGAGAGCGAGGAGTTTTCCAACACTAAGAGCAAGCTTTCGTTCGTTGTCGGAAAGAACATTGACGGCGAAGTTATTGTCGGAGATATTGCAAAGCTTCCGCACGTTATCATTGCAGGAACTACAGGTTCGGGTAAATCTGTTTGTACAAACAGTATAATTATGAGTATTCTTTACAATGCGTCGCCCGATGAGGTGCGTCTTGTGCTTATCGACCCGAAGATGGTTGAATTCAAGGTTTATGACGGAATACCGCATTTGCTCATACCCGTTGTAACTGACCCGAGAAAGGCGGCAGGTGCGCTTTCATGGGCAGTTCAGGAAATGCTCAAGCGTTACAAGCTTTTTGCGGACAGCAATGTTCGTGATCTTAACGGATACAATGAAATGGCTGCCGAAACGGACGGTGTTGAGCCGCTGCCGAGAATAGTCATTGCGATAGACGAGCTTGCCGACCTTATGATGGCTTGCTCGAACGAGGTCGAGGATTCTATTTGTCGTTTGGCGCAGATGGCGAGAGCTGCAGGTATGCACCTTATCATTGCAACGCAGCGTCCGACCGTTGATGTTATCACGGGTCTTATCAAGGCGAACATTCCGTCCCGGATTGCGCTGACGGTTTCATCGCAGATCGACAGCCGTACTATTATTGATACGGCAGGTGCGGAAAAGCTGCTTGGTTATGGCGATATGCTGTACTATCCGCAGGGAATCCCGAAGCCTGTTCGTGTTCAGGGCTGCTTTGTTTCGACAAAGGAAGTTGAAGCGGTCGTTTCGTTTA
>JBJEQL010000304.1:0-8253 GCA_051881735.1 Oscillospiraceae bacterium | reverse complement strand
CCGTCCTTGCATTTTATCGCAAAAATGATGTTCGGTATCATAATGACCGCCATAAAAGCAAGTCCGAATATATTAATAAATCCCCAAAGCATATTATACAAACTGAGTACCAACGCCCTGACTTGAAAGTAATTCAATAAGAATAGAGTGCGGAACTCGTCCGTCAATGATGCAGGTCTTGGAAACACCTCTTCGGACAGCCTCAACGCAGCAGTCGATCTTGGGTATCATACCGCCCGATATTATTCCCTGACGCTTCATGAACGGAACATCGCTGACATGAACAGTAGGAATGAGCGTCGAAACATCGTCCTTGTTCTTGAGCAGTCCGACAATATCCGTCATAAGAATAAGATTTTCCGCTTTCAGCTCCGCAGCAATTCTCGAAGCAGCAGTATCGGCGTTGATGTTGTAGGTCTGACCCTTTTCATCACAGGCAACCGTGGAAATAACAGGAATGTAACCCATTGAAAGCGCATCAAGTATCGGCTTTGTGTTTACATCAACGATCTCACCGACAAAACCGAGATCGTCCTCACTCTCAATTTTATGTGCAGTTATCATGTTTCCGTCAATTCCGCACATTCCGAGCGCCTTGCCCTTGTGCAAAGTCAGATGCGAAACAAGCTCCTTGTTTACCTTACCTGCAAGAACCATTTTAACGATATCAACAGTAGCTTCATCAGTGTATCTCAAACCGTTTACAAAACGGCTCTCAATGCCTACTCTCTTGAGCATATCATTTATCTCAGGACCGCCGCCGTGAACAAGAACTACCTTTACGCCAATAAGCGAAAGCAGAACGATGTCACTCATAACAGCGTCTTTAAGCTCGCTGTTAGTCATAGCGTTTCCGCCGTATTTCACAACAACGATCTTTCCGTTATATTTCTGTATGTACGGCAAAGCGTCAATAAGGACCTGCGACCGTACCGAATTTGATATAAACTCTGTGTTTTCCATTTTTACTTCCTCTGTTCATTTTTATATTTAATATATCTTTCTTTTTCCGACAGTATATCTCTGCAAAGATACTCCGCGTCGGTACTGCTTTCCAGATTTATGTCGTTGAGCATATTTACCCCTGCTCCGATATCGACCGAAATACGCACAGAAAATATTCCCAATTTTATACCCGGATAAACCCTCGCATCGTTGATACGATCGTAATATTCCGCATGAGTTTCTTTTCCGCTCAGTATAATAACACGCAGATTTGTCAAAGCGTAATAGTCTTTGCTTCCGCCTTTGAATATCTTTACAAAAAGGCCTATTCCAATGGCAACAAACGGCAATCCGAACAATGAAAAAGCTCCTGCTCCCGAAACAAACGCTGCTGCCGTCCAGAATATGGCAAATCCCGTCCAGAATATCGCAAACGGAAGCTGCGCAGCACCCGAATTAGGTTGTTTGCTCTCTCCGCATCGCACAATGTATTCATCAGAGAAAAGCATCGGCTGAAATCTCTCTTCTATCGACTGTCCGTTTGAACCACCCATACGTCCTCCATTATTTATGAACGATAATCTCCGTTTATCTTTACATAATCATAAGTAAGATCGCAGCCCCATGCAGTTGCCGAAGCATCGCCTGCATTAAGGTCAACGCTGATAGTAATCTCATCCTCGGAAAGAACTACCTTTGCAGTATCCTCGGAGAAATCAACTCCTGCGCCGTTTTCGCATACATGGATAGAACCGGCTGCCGAAGAAAGATCAACAGCGACCTTGTTTATGTCGAAATCAGCCTCAGCATAACCAACAGCGCAAAGAATACGTCCCCAGTTTGCGTCTGAACCGAACATCGCACACTTGAAAAGCGGCGAACGGATAACACTCTTTGCAACAATTATCGCCGTGTCAAGATCAGGAGCACCCGAACATACGCAGGTGAGCAGCTTTGTTGCACCCTCTCCGTCCTTTGCGAGCATCCTTGTAAGATTTGCCATTACCTGATAAAGCGCAGCCTTGAATTCGTCAAAATCCGCACCCTCGGAAATAATCTCGGGATTTTCTGCAAGTCCGTCAGCCATAAGTACACAGGTATCGTTTGTGGACTGATCTCCGTCTATCGAAAGACAGTTATATGTAACCTTTACTATCTCGGAAAGCGCCTTCTGCACCATTTCGGAAGAGATTGCAGCGTCCGTTGTAATGAAGTTCAGCGTTGTAGCCATGTTTGGGTGGATCATTCCGCTTCCCTTTGCCATTCCGCCAAGATGAACGACCTTTCCGCCGAGCGCAAATTCAACAGCATATTCCTTTTTGACCGTGTCGGTCGTCATAATAGCCGTCGCAGCTTCAACATTTCCGTTATATGAAAGCTTTTCAACAAGCTGCGGAACAGCAGCCTTGATAGGCTCAATAGGAAGTATCTGTCCAATAACGCCTGTCGAAGCAACAATGACTTCTTCCTGCTTTATTCCCAAAGCCTCAGCAGTAAGACGGCACATTTCGTTAGCCTTTTCCTCACCGTCAGCGTTGCAGGTGTTGGCGTTCTTGGAGTTTACGATAACAGCCTTAGCCTTTCCGCCCGTTGCTGCAAGATTTTTCTTTGTAACGATAACAGGCGCACCCTTGACCTTGTTCTGAGTGTAAACGCCTGCCGCATTGCACATAACATCGGAAACTATCATTGCAATGTCATTTTTCTTTGTGGGATTTTCCTTGATTCCGCAGTAAACACCGCTCGCCTTAAATCCCTTTGCGGCACAAACGCCGCCGTCGATCACCTTAAAACTATTCATAAACATACCTCTTTTGAATGCGTAATTCGTAATGCGTAATGCGTAATTATTTTACACATACACAATTCCGAACGCACTTAATTCATATCCTATCACATTTTGTTCTGTGCTTTGGTTATTGCCATTAATATTTTAATTAGTTCCTGACAATCCGAATAAATACTTTCAAATTGTTCTTTCTCAATATATCCGCTCTCACCCAGCAGTTCAAGCCAATATTCGGTTTCACTTGCTTCTTTCAGCGCTATGTTCATTTTTGAATAGAAATCAGCCTTGCTCTGCCCTCTGATAGCTTCCTTTACGTTGGCACCGATACTTGTACCGCTTTTAAGAACTTGTTTTGAAAGAATATACTCTTTCTTTTCATTTAAAAGAAATTTATACATCTTGATGATACGCAACGCAAATGCCTTGCTTTTATCAACGATAACATTTTCCGTCATAAATCATTTTCCAGACAAATTAACAGCCCAAATAATTACGCATTACGCATTACGAATTACGCATTATATAAGTCCTGTCGTTTCATCAATTCCCATCATAATGTTCATGCATTGAACAGCAGCACCCGAAGCACCCTTACCGAGATTGTCAAAACGTGCGCAGAGCATGATGTGATCATCATTGCCAAATACGAATATCTGCATCATATTTGTGTCCTTCATCGTGTTTGCAGCAAGGAAACCATTTTCAAGAATGCCCTCGCCCATGAGCGGCATTACCTTTACGAAATTCTGACCCTCATAGTGCTCAGCAAACATCTCGTGAACAGCCTTAGCACTTGTCTTTTTCGGCATAGCTCTGAGGAAGAACGGTACAGCAACGACCATTCCGTTGTAGTAATCGTCAACGATCGGGCTGAATATCGGCGGATAAGAAAGTCCCGATATTGCCATCATTTCCTTTATATGCTTATGCTGCTTGCCAAGCGAGTAAAATCTCGGAGAATTGAATTCGTCCGGCTTGTCATCACCCTCATAAACAGCAATCGCTTTCTTTCCTGCTCCGCTGTAACCCGATACCGCATGACAGGTAACCGTGTGATAAGGCGCAATAAGCCCCGATTTTACCATTGGATAGCAAAGTGCGTTGAATCCGCTCGCATAGCAGCCGGGAACCGCAACTCTCTTTGAAGAAGCGATCTTCGCACGGTGCTCGGCAGAAAGCTCGGGAAGTCCGTAATCCCAACCCGGAGCGGTTCTGTGCGCAGTAGATGCGTCAAGTATCTTTGTATGCGGATTATCGCAAAGCTCCGCCGATTCGATAGCCGCTGCATCGGGCAGACATAAAAATGTGTAGTCCGATTCGTTGATAAGACGCTTTCTTTCCGCCGTGTTCTTGCGAAGCTCCTCGTCTATCGTGATAAGCTCAATATCGCTTCTGTCCTTTAATCTCTCAACAATACGAAGTCCGGTCGTACCCTCTTGACCGTCAATAAAAACCTTATACGCCATAATCCTCTCCCTCTCTAATGCCGCTTAGCGTCATCCGTCATTTTGTGTATTTTCTTGCATATTCGATCTGCTTTTTAACAGCCTCGGGAGCAGGACCTCCGTCAGCCTTTCTCATATTAACACAAGTTTCAAGCTTGATAGCCTCGTAAACATCATCATCGAAAACAGGTGAAAGCTCACGGAATTCATCAAGCGAAAGATTTTCGAGAACTGTCCGGTTCTTTATGCAGTAAGCAACGAGCGTTCCCGTTATCTTGTAAGCATCTCTGAACGGCAGTCCTTTCTTAACAAGATAGTCTGCGCAGTCGGTCGCATTTATAAATCCTCTTGCAGCAGCGTTTCTCATATTCTCCTTGTAAAGCTCCATTGTCGAAAGCATCGGTATAAACGTTGTAAGACAAAGCTTAACAGTATCAATTGCGTCAAAAATAGCTTCCTTGTCCTCCTGCATATCCTTGTTGTATGCAAGCGGAGTGCCCTTGAGCATAACAAGCAGCGTGTTGAGATCGCCGTAAACTCTGCCCGTCTTACCTCTTATAAGCTCGGTAACATCGGGGTTTTTCTTCTGCGGCATGATAGACGAACCGGTCGCATAAGCGTCATCAAGCTCAATAAACTTGAACTCCCATGAGCTCCAAAGAATGATCTCTTCGGAAAAACGTGAAAGGTGCATCATCAGGATCGATATCGCCGAACACATTTCAACGCAGAAATCTCTGTCGGAAACACCGTCAAGCGAGTTCATCGTGATCTCATCAAAACCGAGCAGCTCACAAACCTGTCTTCGGTCGATCGGATAAGTCGTGGTAGCAAGCGCACCGCTTCCGAGCGGCATTTTGTTCATACGCTTGTATGTATCTTCAAATCTGCCGATATCACGAATAAGCATCTGTGCATAAGCCATCATGTGATGAGCAAATGTTATCGGCTGCGCACGCTGAAGATGCGTGTATCCGGGCATAATAGTGTCAAGATTTTTCTCCGCAATGTCACAAAGCACACCGATAAGCTCACGGATCATAGGGATTATCTCGTTGATCTCGTCCTTGAGATACATTCTTATGTCAAGAGCGACCTGATCGTTTCTGCTTCGTGCCGTGTGAAGGCGCTTGCCCGTATCTCCGAGTCGCTTTGTAAGCTCAGATTCCACAAACATGTGAATATCCTCTGCATTAAGGTCAAACTGCAGCTTTCCGCTGTCAATATCAGCAAGTATTTCTTTAAGTCCTGCGATAATCTTTTCACTCTCGGACTTTTCAATAATACCGCAGTCGCCGAGCATCTCAGCGTGCGCCATTGAGCCCTTTATGTCCTGTCTGTACATTCTCGAATCGAAAGCTATAGACGAGTTAAAATCATTAACACGGGAATCGACCTCTTTTGAGGAACGTCCTGCCCACATTTTATTATTCATAATATGAAACTCCTTATTGTTGTAATTCGGAAACATCCGTTGTTTCCAGATCCAAAGCATCGGTTTCGATACCGAGCAGTTCTGCCTCGCCCGGGAGAAGCTGACCGGCAGGGATGCCGTATTCATCTATTTCTTCATCTGTCATTCGGATAAATTCCTGCGTTCCCGTATCAATACTCCAGTAAAGATGATCCTTGCCGTCAACTTCACGGATATCTATGACCGCATATTCTTCTTTTCCGTCAACATCAACGGTGTAGTATCCATCTTTTATCGTGTATTTGTCAATAACATAAGACAGTACCTTCGCTGCTGAAACATCATGACATTTTGCATCGTCATCTGTGAATTCAAAAGCCGAAAACGAAGCAATTTCTCCGTCATCATCATACACAACAGAATCAGTATAACACCATACACCGATAAGCTTCTGCTGAAGTTCAGCGTCCTTTGCAGTACTCTCCGGATCCTGCTCCGAACAAGCCGAAAGTGCGATCACCTCCGAAAGAATAATTCCGACAAATAATGGTTTTAGCTTCATTATAAATCTCCTTGCGTCTTGCGTCATGATCTCAGAGCAGCTCCCAAGGCAATACCGCACAAAGCCTGCGCAGACAAAGCACCGTGCGGCATTGTCCCGAAGCGGATACAATGCTATTTTCCGCATTTCAGGCGGAAATATACGTTTTTTTAAAAACAACACAAGGGCGGATAGCTGCTCCGCCCTCATTTGTCAGTCTGAATAATCCTGAATAACATAACCAATGTAATCGCCGTCATATTTCGTGAGATATGCACCGAGATGTGCGTCCAAATTATACCAGCTTCCGTCCAGCTTTATCTGACACCAGAAATGCTGCTGACCGGACGAACGCAATCCTCTTACAACTCTTACATCAATTCCGGCATACTCAAGCATTGCGTGAAGAGCGTATGCCCATGTCGCACATTGTCCCTCGCCCTTGACCATGAGCTGCCAAACAGGACGGTTTCCGTCGATCTTTGTGATATCATTCTGATATTCTCCGTGTGAATTGCAAAGATCAAAGATCGCCTTCAATTTTTCGGCATTGCTCATATTCTTGGTAGTGACCTGAGCAACATACTTCTTAACAAGCTTGAGTTCATCGCCGCTCGAATAATTCTTTGAAACAAGCTTGCGGTTATTGAGATAAGCCTCAGGCGACTCTGTACCGATCGGGGTCGAAAAACCACTGTAAACACGCTTTCCGTCAACGACCTTGAAAGTGCGGATCGAGTATTCCCAATTTTTTCCGTCCTTGACGGTGATCTTTCCGGTAGCAGAGGTGCTCTTGCGTGTTGAAAGCTTAAACCCGTCATTTTCAAGGGTTTTCAGGTTGTATTTATGCGCTCCAAGATAAATGACAGTACCGCCCGTTTCATTAACACGCCTTTTGTAAACCTCATAACCGCTGGCATTCTTCTGAGTCGTTGTCCATGTGATAACAGCATTCTTGCCATTATTCTTTACAACAACATGCGGCGCTTTTGAGAGTGTCTTTGCTGTAAGGTATTCCGTGCGTATCTTCTTGCCGTTCTTGCCATAGGAAACAAGCTTTATCTTATAAGTCGTACCTGCTTTCAGATCGCCGATAATAATACTTCCGTTGAAAAGGAGATTATCAAAAAACTCCGGTTCGCAAGTATCCTGAAGAACGTACTTTTTCTTGTTATTGTCATAAAGATAGAACTTGCAGCTGGAAACATCCGAATTTTTGATCCCGACCTTGATTCCGTCATCATAAGCTTCAAGGAAGGTGAACTTTTCGTAATCCGTCCTTGGAAATGGATTCGACCAATCCGAATCAATCTCTTCCACATCTTCTTCAACATCGTCAACTTCAACATCGTCAATATCACCGTTTATATCCGTAACATAAACCGGAGTATCATCGATCGGAGTTTCTTCAACGACATATTCCTCTACATAAACATCATCGTACCAAACCAAACTGTTTCCGTCAAACACAAAATCCGCATAAGACGGAACAGCCGCCGATAATGCCATAACAGCAGCGGTAACTGCCGCTGATATCTTTCCCCCAATACCCATATCCTATTGCGCCTTACTTGTTATTTCTCTTTGCGTCAAGTACAGCCTTAACCTTAACAGGAAGACCAAAGAGGTTGATAAATCCTGCGGCATCAGCCTGATTGTAAACATGGTCTTCATCGAATGTCGCAACTTCTTCATCGTAAAGAGTGTAAGGAGAAGTTACGCCGGCATTAATGATGTTGCCCTTGTAAAGCTTGAGCTTAACATCGCCTGTAACAGTTTCCTGAGTCTTTGCAACAAAAGCGGAAAGAGCCTCACGAACAGGTGTAAACCACTGACCGTTGTAAACGAGGTCTGCAAAGTCAATAGCAAGCTTCTGCTTCATGCGCTGTGTAGCCTTGTCAAGTGTGATCGTTTCAAGAACCTCGTGAGCGTGATAAAGGATAGCTCCGCCCGGTGTTTCGTAAACACCTCTGGACTTCATTCCGACAAGACGGTTCTCAACAAGGTCAACAAGACCGACGCCGTTTTCGCCGCCAAGCTTGTTGAGAGCAGTAACAAGCTCTGTGCCGTTCATTGTCTTGCCGTCAACAGCCGTAGGAACGCCCTTTTCAAAGTGAAT